>CACYXH010000067.1 GCA_902778245.1 uncultured Lachnospiraceae bacterium
GAAGCGTGATGGCTGACAATGTGCTGAAAGTGGAGCATGTGACCATGCAGTTTGGCGGCGTTGTGGCTGTCAATGATCTCTCCATGGAAGTAAATAAGGACGAGATCGTAGCCCTCATCGGCCCAAATGGCGCTGGAAAGACTACAGCTTTTAACGTAATTACCGGCGTGTATGCCCCCACCAACGGGCGTGTGTCTTTTACCGGAGTACCGATGATCGAGAATCACCCCCAGGGGAAAATGAAGAAAAATTATCTGGGGGAGGATCCGGAAGGATTTCCCGCAAAGATCGTTAAGACTCCGGATCAAATTACAAAGCTGGGTATTGCCAGAACGTTTCAGAATATCCGCCTGTTTAAGAGCCTGACAGTGTTTGACAATGTGTTGATTGCCAGGCACTTCTCCGCTACATTTAAAGTAAATGCAAAAGAGGAACAGGAGAACCGGGAGAAGACTATGGAACTGTTGAAATTGGTGGGGCTGGAAGACTCTGCCAATGAAATTTCCAGCTCTCTTCCCTACGGTAAGCAGCGACGCCTGGAAATCGCCCGTGCGCTGGCTACGGAGCCCACATTGCTTCTTCTGGACGAACCGGCTGCCGGCATGAACCCGCAGGAGACGGATGAACTCAGCGAGTTTATTCTGCAGATTAAAAATCAGTTTGATCTGACGGTTCTGGTTATTGAGCATCACATGGATCTGGTCATGCAGATTTCGGACCGGATTTATGTGCTGGATTTCGGAAAACTGATCGCGCAGGGGACGCCTGAGGTCATTCAGAATGACCCGCATGTGATCAGCGCGTATCTGGGGGTGCAGGACGATGAATAATATTCTGGAAGTAAGAGATTTAAAAGTGACTTACGGCGGTATTGAGGCCGTGCGGGGCATCAGCTTTGATGTCCCGGAGGGAAAGGTGGTTACCCTGATCGGAGCCAATGGCGCCGGCAAAAGTTCCACCCTTAGATCCATTGTAGGATTGGAAAAGCCGGCGGAGGGAACGATCCAGCTTGAACGGCAGGAATTAGTAGGTCTCGGGACGGAGAGTATTGTGACCAGAGGGATCACACTGGTTCCGGAAGGACGTCGTGTTTTCGCGAATCTGACAGTTTATGAAAACCTGAGGATGGGCGCGTACATGCGCAAAGATGATCTGGAGGCGGATTTAAACTGGGTTTACGATCTGTTTCCAAGACTGAAAGAGCGCAGCTGGCAGCCTGCCGGTACGCTATCGGGCGGTGAGCAGCAGATGCTGGCTATCGCCCGGGCTTTGATGAGCAAACCGAAACTGATCATGATGGATGAACCGTCTCTGGGACTGGCTCCCATCGTTGTGCAGGGGGTATTTGACATCATACGGGAAATTAACCGTCAAGGTGTGACTATCCTTCTGGTGGAACAGAACGCGAACATGGCATTGAAAGCGGCCGATCTGGCCTACGTTATGGAGACCGGAAAGATCACTATGTCCGGTACCGGAAAAGAACTGGCGGAAAACGATGAGATTAAGGCAGCATACCTGGGAAAATCCAGAAAGTAGGCTTATTTCATTGAAAACAATAGGGGCGGCAGCCCCTATTATTTATGTACATCTGTCGGCTTCAATAATTGCGAGAATTTTTCGTTTGTATTTTAAAAACTCATCCGAAAGATTAAAGTCTTTGCGCCTTGGTTTGGGCTCAGTAATACAGATTTCCTCTGTAATGCGTCCCGGCTTTCCCGTGAGAAGACAAATACGATCAGACAACAGGATGGCCTCATCGATATCATGGGTGATAAAAAGTGTAGATAAGTGAATCCGCTCCATGATGTTCAGATACCAGGTATGTATTTCTGATTTCGTGATCGTATCCAGAGCAGAAAAGGGTTCATCCAGCAATGCCACATTGCCGGAAAACATGTAGGTGCGCATCAGTGCGGCCCGCTGGCGCATGCCGCCGGATAGCTGCCGGGGATATTTCTTTTGTGTCCCATCTAAACCGAATTCCTGGAAATACGGGGAAACCTGCCTGCGGGCATCCGCCTTTGGCATTCCACGGATCAGCAGCGGCAGTGCTACATTGTCTTCGATGGTACGATAAGGAAGAAGCAGATCTTTCTGCAGCATGTAGCTGATATGCCCCGGACGGGAGGTGATCACCTCACCGTCCAGTAGTACTTCGCCGTTATCAGGCGCCACCAGGCCGGAAATAACATTAAAAAGAGTTGTTTTACCGCTGCCGGACACTCCGAGCAGGCAGATCAGTTCTCCCTCATGTAATGTCAGGCTGACATTATCTATTATCTTTCGCCCGGCATAGGATTTGCTTACTCCAATAACCTGTAATTCTGACATAATATTACTCCGGCAGATAGGCGTTTGAAAAGCCGGCGTTCATTGGAAGTTCTGTCTCTGCCAAATCATTTTCGTTTAGCCATTGATAGAAGGCGTTCCATCTTTCCGGGTCGATATAGCCCCAGCGTTCCACATCTGCCTTATACTGGTTTGCCAGATAATCCTGGCTGGCTGCTGCCAGTTCCGGATCCAATTCCGGTGCTGCAGAGCAGAGAATTTCCGCTGCTTCCTGAGGATTTGCAATCGAAAATTCATATCCGTCTCTCAATGCGGTGAGAAATTTTGTGGCGGTCTCCGGATTTTCCTGCAGGAAATCATTATTTCCAATAATGACAGGTGTATAATAATCAAAAACAGGATTTATGTCCGAGAATGAAAAATAATCTGTCTCCAGATCTTCCAGCTCCATCTTCACACCGGCCCATCCGTAAAAGATCCAGATGGCATCCACAGAATTTGACTGCAGAGCAGAAACTTCATCTGTCACTGTGCTGGGGATTAATTCAATTTTATCATAATCCCCACCGTCAGCTTCTACGACATTTTTAATCATAGCCAATTCTATCGGGGTATCCCAGGTTGCGTATTTGTGACCTTCCAGTCCCCGGGGTCTGTCCATCCCCTCTCCTTTGCGTGAAACAATTCCGGATGTGTTATGCTGGATTAAAGCAGCCACAGCGGTTGTCGGCAGGGCGTTGTCCCCGACCACTCCCGGTGCCATGGTATCCTGAAAGGAAACGCCAAACTGTGCTTTGCCGGAGGCCACAAGTGCATCTGCGCCATCCTCTGGAGGCTGCACGATTTCTACTGTCAATCCCTGATCTTCAAAGTATCCTTTTTCCAGCGCTACATAAAGACCCGTATGGTTGGTATTCGGAGTCCAGTCAAGTACAAAAGTAATGGCTTCGGGTTCTTGCGCCTGAGCAAAAGCCGGGACGGAAACTATGAGTGACATGGATGCTGCCGCGGCAATCATTGCCGCAAAATTTTTTGTATTTTTCATTATAAATTCCTCCTCATAAAATTACGATCATTGTTTAGATATCTTTCTGGTTTTCCCACGGCATACATTTTCTCTGTGCGAGATCCACCAGTTTCATAAGGACAAGACTAAGAAAAGAAATCAGGAAAATTACTGCAAACATTTTATCAAAGGAAAATGCCTTTTTAACTCTCGTCATATACACGCCGAGTCCGGAAAATCCACCCAGCCACTCTGAGATAACTGCCCCCACTACGGAGTACGATGCAGAGATCCTCAGGCTCGCAAAAAAGCTTCCCATTGCTCCGGGGAATTTGATATACCGAAAAATTTGCATTCGCGACGCGCCCATCGCCCGCAGCAAATTTACCGCATCTTCATCAGCGGACCGAAAACCCTCCAGAACGCCAACGGTAATAGGGAAAAATGTTGCAATTACGATCAGGATTACTTTTGGAAGCATTTCATAACCAAACCACAGCACCAAAAGCGGAGCGATAGCCACAGTGGGAATTGTCTGCGTGAGAACAATCAGAGGATAAAATGCTTTATATAGTTTTTCAAAACGATCCATCAGTACTGCCATAAGAAAACCGATGGTAACTCCGCACAGCAATCCGATAAAGGCTTCAGCCAGAGTTACTTTCGCGTTTTCCATCAGAAGCGGAAACTCACTCAAAAATGCCTGCATTACCTGAAATGGCGATGGAAGCATGTATCCCGGTACAAGGCCCGACATACAGATGGCCTGCCAGATGATCAGAACCAGGACAATGGCGGACAACGCGTTAATCGTCGAGGTGATGCTTCGCAACTTTTTTTTCAATGGTCAGTACCTCGCCGTCCGGTTTATAGGTTACCTTAATATATGCCGCAACAGAAGGCGCACCGGCACGAATCGCAATGTGCTGGCATTCCTTGACAATGTCCATCAATTCATCGTAATCCCCCTCGATGGCAGTTTCAAACGGACCTACATAATAGTTTAAACCGGTGCTTTTGATATAAGCGATAACTTCATCCACTATGCGGATCAATTCCGCGTCATTTTTGGCTTCCGGCAGTGATTGGATAGCTACACTTGCATTCATTTCATTTCCTCCTATTATTTAGTATAAATTTGAGCAAGAGGCGCGATAGAGATTATCCACTCAGAGTAGAATAAAAGTGTGCTTCGCACACTCCGCGATCAATAATCTGGATAGCACATCTTTTGTTCCGCGCGCGAAGCTGCGCATCCTTTGCCCGAAGGGCTTTATCGTATAGGAGACGAAGTTTCCTATACGATAAAAAATGCACCTGCGGACGCAGATGCACAAGGCACACAAATACGTTCGCATTCCTACGCCGGTATTATCCGGATCAGGTCTGAGGGATCAGGTGGTAATACACCTTGTCTCAGCCAACTTACGTCAGCACCCCTTGCAAATCATTATGAAACTATAGATACTATAATCCTATAAAAAACAAAAATCAATACATTTTTCGTCAATGAGACAAAAATAAGTGTACAATCGCTTCAAAATATAATATACTGAATACAGTATGTAATGAAATAACAGAAACGAGGCATAGAGCATGAATAAACAGGATTGGTATGATATGGGAGCCCAGATTGGAGACCTAGTTCAGTCCGCTGTGGACAACAAAGACTTCCGGCAGCTCAACCAGGCTATTACCGACACCATCAATTCTACCGTAAATATAGTGCAGAAGAATGTTCAGATTTCCATCGACGGAGTGCGGGGGCAGGCGCAGTACAGAAGCCCGAAGAGCGCTTACCAGCAGGCCAGGGAAAATGCCGGATATAAGGTGGAGCGCGGGAAACCGCTGGGATCGAATAAGGTAACCGTGAAGACCGCAGGAGGCTATAAGGGAATCACTTACATGGGAGTGGGATACACTTTTGCTACGATCTTCGGCGCAGCGGCAGTGACATTTTTACTGCTCAGACCCGTGGCCGGTTTTTTTGGCACACTGTCAACGGTTTTCCTGCTGTTGACAGCGGGATTTGTGGGTATGGGGATTCGCGGAAACCGTCTGCATGCCAGAGTCAAAAGGCAGAAGCAGTACCTTCAGATCATGGGAGAGCGGGATACCTGCACACTGGAGGAGCTGGCGGCCGGTACCGGAAAGACCAGAAAGTTTGTGGCGAAGGATCTCAAGAGCATGATCAGCGACGGCATGTTTCCCCAGGGGGCTTATCTGGATACGCTGGAGACCTGCCTGATGACCAGCCACAGCGCGTACAAGCAGTATCAGGATACCACGAAGCAGTATGAACTGCGAAAGCAGGAGGAGAGCAGAGCAGAACGGCAGTCCGCAAAGGAGACTGGTTCCGCCGGTACAGAGAAAGAAACGGCGAAGGAACTATCCAAAGAGGTACAGGATATTCTCAGAGAAGGAAAATCGTTTATTTCTCATATCCATCAGTGCAATGATCAGATAGAGGAACCGGAAATTTCAGAAAAGCTGTACCGCCTGGAGGCGGTGGTGACCAGGATCTTCGATCAGGTGGAGAGAGAGCCGAAGAGCGCTCCGGATCTTCACAAGATGATGAGCTACTATTTGCCCATCACCCGCAAGCTGGTGGACGCTTACCGGGATCTGGACCGCCAGACGGTGGAGGGCCAGAATATTACGAAGACAAAACTGGAGATCAAGGCGTCTTTGGGCACCATCAATACTGCGTTTGAAAATCTGTTGGACAGTTTTTTCCAGGATACCGCCTGGGATGTTTCCTCGGATATCACGGTGTTAAAAACTATGATGGCCCAGGACGGTCTGATGGAGAAAGATTTTACATCCGGTGAAAAAATTAAAACAGTAGCGAAGGATGTGACAGGGCAGACCCTGACCAGATAAATAAACCAGATAAGTAAAAGGAGAATAATTATGAGCAACGAATTCAGTGAACTTCAGAACACTCCCACTTTGACGTTTGAAGAGGCAGCGCCGACGCAGCAGGCGGAAGCGGCTACTGCTGTGATGGAGGCGCCAGCCCCTGCGGATGCCCAGTTGAGCGAAAGTGTTTTAACTGAGGAAGAAAAGAAGATGGTGGACGAGTTCAGTCAGAAGATCGATGTCCGCAACAGCGGAGCCATTTTGCAGTACGGAGCAGGATCCCAGAAGAAGATGGCGGATTTTTCAGAGAAGGCCCTGGAAAATGTCCGCACGAAAGACATGGGAGAGGTTGGAAATATGATCGCGGGTCTGGTGACGGAACTGCAGAGTTTTGATGTATCAGAGGATGAGAAGGGATTTTTGGGCCTGTTCAAGAAACAGGGAAACAAAATTGCTGCTCTGAAAGCGAAATATGATAAAGCAGAGGTCAATGTGGACAAGATCTGCAAGACTCTGGAAGATCACCAGGCACAGCTGATCAAGGACATAGCGGTTCTGGATAATATGTATGATCTGAACCTGAATTATTTTAAAGAACTTACCATGTACATTCTGGCAGGAAAACAGCGTCTGAATGAAGTGAGAGAAGGGGAACTCAAAGAACTGATCGCGAAAGCACAAGAGAGCGGACAGCCGGAGGATGCTCAGGCAGCCAAGGATCTGGAAGCGCTCTGCCTGCGTTTTGAGAAGAAGATCCATGATCTGGAACTGACCAGAATGATCGCTGTTCAGACCGCGCCTCAGATCCGTCTGGTACAGGACAGCGATACCATGATGGTAGAAAAGATCCAGTCCACGCTGGTAAATACCATTCCGCTTTGGAAAAACCAGATGGTGATCGCCCTGGGCGTGGAGCATTCCAATCAGGCAGCCAAGGCGCAGCGTGAAGTGACGAACCTGACCAATGAACTGCTGAAGAAGAATGCGGAAACGCTGAAGACCGCAACCGTGGAAGTGGCGAAAGAGTCAGAACGTGGTATTGTGGATATTGAGACCCTTAAATCTACCAATGCAACCCTGATCTCAACTCTGGATGAAGTGGTTAAGATCCAGGCGGAAGGCCGGCAGAAACGTCGGAACGCAGAAGCGGAAATGCAGAAGATGGAGAGCGAGCTGAAGAACAAACTGCTTGAGATGAGCAAATAAGTTTAGGAAAGCAGTTTAACAGCCTGCGATTGAAGAGGAACGAAAGGAGAAGATCCTTTGCAGACAGAGCAGATAGCCAGATGGCTGACATATTTTTATATCTATTGTTTTTTGGGCTGGATCTGGGAATCCTGCTATGTATCCGTACATGAAAAAAAATTGGTGAACAGAGGGTTTTTAAAAGGCCCTCTGCTTCCTATTTATGGCAGCGGAGCGTTGTGTATCCTTCTGGTGACACTTCCTATCCGGGATAATTACTGGCTGATGGCCCTGGTGGGAATGGGGGCGGCCGCTGTGTTGGAGTATGCCACCGGAGCTGTGATGGAGACACTGTTTAAGGTGCGTTATTGGGATTATACTAAGGAGTTTCTGAATCTCAGCGGGTATATATGTCTGAAATCTACTTTGTGCTGGGGCGTGATGACATTCTTAGTGATCTACGGGATCCACCCTCTGGTGGCTGATGCGGTTAAGGAGATACCCGAGAATATCCTGGAGACCATCGACCTTGTGGTCACAGCACTGGCTGGCGCCGATTTTGCTACTTCCTTTAAGGCAGCAATCGACTTTAGAAATGTACTGATCCGCGCAGAGAGGATAAAAGAAGAATTGAAGAATATTCAGGCTCGCCTGGATGACATCGAGCAGCAACTGACGGAGAAAACAAAGGAGACGATCGCCGACGGAGCCGCCAAAGCGAAAGAAACCCTTGTGAGCGGTGCGGTTAAGACGAAAGAGACCCTTGTAGGCGGCGCAGTGAAAACGAAGGATACCTTTGTAAATGGAGCTGCCAAGACAAAGGATACGCTTGTGGGCGGAGCTGCCAGGACAAAGGATGCACTTGTAGAAGGAGCTGCCAGGACAAAGGAAACGCTTGTAGATGGAGCCATGAAAGCGAAAGGACAGCTTCTGGCTGAGTGGCAGGAGCTGACGCTGGGCAAGCATATAAGGCTTGAGCGGCTCCGGGGCGGCTATTCCAGAAGTATCCGCGGGCTGCTGAGAAGGAATCCCGATGCCGTCTCCAAACGTTATTCTGAATCTTTTGAGGAGATGAAGAATTACATAAAAGAGAAGGAGGAGGAGCGGTAAACAGATGGTCTGCTGATGGCACAGATTTTGGACAGAAAAGGGGCAGCTCTTGACAACCCATGCGTTCCTTAGTAAAATTAAGGACTGACAGGCTTTTTGGAGTTTAGGGAAGCATCGCATGTGAGAGACCGACAGAAAAGGAGAACGATCATGGCAAAAGTTGGAATTGTGATGGGCAGTGATTCAGATATGCCCGTGATGAGCAAGGCGGCAGACATTCTGGAAAAACTTGGTGTAGATTATGAGATGACGATCATCTCAGCGCACCGTGAGCCGGATGTATTTTTTGAGTACGCAAAGAGCGCGGAGGAAAAGGGCTTTAAGGTGATCATAGCAGGCGCAGGTATGGCAGCGCATCTTCCGGGTATGTGCGCGGCAATATTTCCAATGCCGGTAATCGGAATTCCTATGCACACCACATCTCTGGGAGGTCGCGATTCTCTCTACTCTATCGTACAGATGCCATCAGGAATCCCGGTGGCTACCGTGGCGATCAATGGCGGAGCCAACGCAGGACTTCTGGCAGTGAAGATTTTAGCGACATCAGATCCGCAGCTTTTGCAGAAACTCAAAGAGTATTCGGAAGAACTGAAAAATCAGGTAGTAGAAAAAGATAAGAAGCTTCAGGAAGTTGGATATAAGAATTATACGAAATAGAATGACCGAATGGCTGAATTGGAGGATCACATGGATTATAAGAACGCAGGTGTTGATATTGAGGCGGGATATCGTTCCGTAGAACTGATGAAAGAACACATCAAAAAGACCATGCGCCCTGAGGTGCTGGGAGGTATCGGCGGTTTTTCCGGCGCATTTTCCCTGAGTAAGATAAAAAATATGGAAAACCCCACGTTGGTATCCGGTACGGACGGGGTGGGAACGAAGATTAAGCTGGCATTTCTTCTGGACAAGCATGATACGGTGGGTATTGACTGCGTAGCCATGTGTGTGAATGATATTGCCTGCGCCGGGGGCGAGCCTCTGTTTTTCCTGGATTACATTGCTTGCGGAAAGAACTATCCGGAGAAGATCGCGCAGATCGTCAGTGGCGTGGCGGAAGGCTGCATGCAGTCAGATGCGGCTTTGATCGGCGGTGAAACAGCAGAACATCCGGGGCTGATGCCGGAGGATGAGTACGACCTGGCCGGTTTTGCGGTGGGCGTAGTGGATGAGAAGGATTTGATTACCGGAAAAGATCTGAAAGCGGGCGATGTGCTGATCGGAATTGCTTCTTCCGGTGTACATAGCAACGGATTTTCTCTGGTGAGAAAAGTATTTTCTATGGATCTGGAAACGCTGAACACCTATCATGAGGAATTGGGCAAGACACTGGGCGAGGCGCTGATCACGCCTACCAGGATTTATGTGAAGGCACTTAAAAATGTCCGGGAAGTGGGAGTCCGCATTAAAGGCTGCAGCCATATCACGGGCGGCGGATTTTATGAGAATGTGCCAAGAATGCTGCCGGAGGGCGTGCGGGCCGTGATTCAAAAGGACAGCTACGAGGTGCCGGCTATTTTTAAACTGTTGGCCAAAGAAGGGGACATTGCGGAAGAGATGATGTACAATACCTACAACATGGGTATCGGCATGATCGTTGCGGTGGATGCGGCTGATGTGGAGAAAGCAAGAGCGGCCATTGAGGCGGCGGGCGATACCTCCTATGTGATCGGTCAGATCGAGGACGGAGAAAAAGGAGTTACCTTATGCTAAAACTGGCGGTACTGGTGTCCGGCGGCGGTACAAACCTGCAGGCCATCATAGATGCTATCGATGCGGGAACGATCACGAATGCTGTGATTGATATCGTGATCAGCAATAATAGAAACGCCTATGCTTTGGAGCGGGCTGCAAAACACGGTATTTTGGCAAAGTGTATATCACCGAAAGACTATGCCAGCAGGGAAGAGTTCAACGATGCGCTTTTGGCCAAATTGCAGGAGCGGGAGATTGATCTTGTAGTATTGGCCGGCTGTCTGGTGGTGATACCGGAGAAGCTGGTGGATGCGTTCCCCAACCGTATCATCAACATCCATCCGTCTTTGATCCCGTCTTTTTGTGGTACCGGTTTTTATGGCCTGAAGGTACACGAGGAAGTTTTAAAGCGCGGAGTAAAAGTGACCGGAGCCACGGTTCATTTTGTGGATAAGGGCACGGATACCGGCCCTATCATTCTGCAAAAGGCAGTGGAAGTAAAACAGGGAGATACTCCAAAGGATCTTCAGCAGCGGGTGATGGAGGAGGCGGAGTGGAAACTTCTGCCCCGGGCGATAGACCTGATTGCGCATAGCAAGATAGAAGTAATAGAAGACAAAGCTTATATATTATAAAACTGACGAGGAGGAGCCACATGAAAGTTTTGATCGTGGGAAGCGGCGGAAGAGAACATGCGTTAGCATGGAAGATTGCCCAGAGCCCCAGAGTGGAGAAAATCTACTGCGCACCTGGAAATGCCGGGATAGCTGAATACGCGGAGTGCGTGGATATAAAAGCTATGGAGTTTGAACGACTGGCAGCATTTGCCAAAGAGAAAGCGATTGACCTGACTGTGGTAGGCATGGATGATCCTTTGGTAGGCGGCATTGTGGATGTGTTCGAAACCCAGGGACTTCGTGTGTTCGGCCCCAGAAAGAATGCGGCGATCCTGGAGGGTTCCAAAGCATTTTCCAAGGACTTGATGAAAAAATACAATATTCCCACCGCAGCCTATGAGAATTTTGACGACCCGCAGGAAGCGCTTCATTACCTGGAGACGGAGGCAAACTTCCCCATTGTGCTGAAAGCGGATGGTCTGGCTCTTGGAAAGGGCGTGCTGATCTGCAACACCCTGGAGGAAGCGAAAGCAGGCGTGAGGACCATCATGGAGGACAAGCAGTTTGGCGCAGCCGGAAACCGCATGGTCATCGAGGAGTTTATGACTGGCCGGGAGGTATCCGTTCTGACTTTTGTGGATGGTAAGACAATTAAATCCATGACCTCGGCACAGGATCACAAGCGGGCAGGAGACGGCGATACCGGATTGAATACCGGCGGCATGGGAACCTTTTCTCCCAGTCCCTTTTATACCAAGGAAGTGGAGGAATTTTGTGAGCAGAAGATATTCCAGCCTACGGTGGATGCTATGGCAAAAGAGGGCCGGGAATTTAAAGGCATTATCTTCTTTGGGCTGATGTTAACGGAGAATGGCCCGAAGGTGTTGGAGTATAACGCGCGCTTCGGGGATCCGGAGACTCAGGTGGTGCTTCCCAGAATGAAAACAGACATTGTGGACATATTCGAAGCCTGCATTGACGGGACACTGGATCAAATTGATCTGGAATTTGAGGATAATGCGGCGGTGTGCGTGGTGCTGGCTTCTGAAGGTTACCCCGTAAAATATGAGAAAGGTTATGAGATCCACGGTCTCGAGAAGTTCAAGGAGACAGACGGATACTATGTATTCCATGCGGGAAGCGCTTTGAAGGATGGTAAGATCGTCACCAACGGAGGCCGTGTGCTGGGTGTGACCGCAAAGGGAGAAGACCTGAAAGCCGCCAGAGAAAATGCTTACAAGGCAGTGGACTGGATAGATTTTGACAACAAATATTTCCGCCATGATATCGGCAAGGCAATTGACGAGGCGTGAAAGCGGCAATGCGGGGAGCAAGATAAGAAAGGATATGTGGAGCAAAATGAGTAAGTGGTTGAAGAAAGGAAGTTTATACGCTGCGCTGACAATTGCGCTTATGCTGATGTTTGGCGTAAATGCACTGGGATCAGAAGATGATAATTCTCTGTCTTCTCTGGGAATTTTGACAGAGGGAGCGACGGTATCACCGGAATTTTCCTACGATACCTGGTCCTATACGGTTACTGTCCCGGGAGGAACGACAGAGCTGAGCCTTGATCCGATGCCCTCCAGCAGCAGTGCTGTCATCAGTGATATTTCCGGTACAACGCTGAATGATGACGGAACAGGCTATGTGACCATTACGGTACAGGCGGGTAACGGGAGTACTTTTACCTATGAGTTGAATGTGGTTTCCGATGGCGCCGCGCCTGCAACCGAGAAAGAGACGGAGACAGAAACAGAGGCGGAGACCGAGAAAGTCACTGAGAAGCAGACGGAACCGGAGACAGAAGATTCCCAATATGTCCGGGTGGACAGAAACTCTCTTCAGGAAGCGGAGAACACCATTACCAACCTGAAAGGGGAAATTACGGAGTATAAGGAGAAAGTCAGCCTGTTCACCAAGATTATGTATGGTCTGATCGGATTGTCTGTCATCCTGCTGTTTATCATTATCAATCTTCTGCTGAAGAAAAAAGACCTGAAGTCGGAACTGAACGATTATAGGAGCTATGGATATACCAACAGTAAGAAGGCTCAGAAAGCGCAGAAGAAGGAAGAGAAGAAACAGAAGAAGGCTCAGGCGGAGGATGCTTACGATACTTACAATCAGCCGGTTTCTCCCACCATCAAGCCTGCTAACATGCAGTATGGTCAGGGCCAGCCTCAGCCCATGTATCCGGGGCTGGATGTTCAGCCGCAGCAATCCCGCAAGAAGACGAGAAATCTGCCCCAGTATGATCAGCCAATGCGGCAGTCTCAGCAAGTACA
>CACYXH010000068.1:0-50345 GCA_902778245.1 uncultured Lachnospiraceae bacterium
AAAAGTCGAGGGCTATGAATGATAATGTATAACATCCAGAACCCTCGATGAGATCAGTCACTCAACCGTATTCTTTTTTTATTCATGAAACAACCCTGCGCAATGGCCCGCTGCCACGTAAAAGAGATTCGGGCCACCGCAAAATGCGGCGCCCCGAATCTCTTAAGAAGGTACTTATAACAGTGCCAATATATAATTTTCACTCTACAATTTTCCAGAAAGTAACTCCAAAGTATTAGTATACCAGAATCCAGTCGCCTTCCCAGCGCTCCTTGGTGCGGTTGTATAGTCTCTTATATATGTGATTATTTTCTATTTTGTATCTCCATTCATAAATGTAACTCTGGGGATCTGCGGTTCCTCCTCCGCCCATTCCCTCGATCTCGGTCTCCATGGGAATGATTTCATCCTCCGCCAGAACGGCCGGAGCGGTCAGCATAGTCAGTCCCATCATCGTCAGGGCACACAGTTTCATCTTACTTCTTTTTCTCATCTCATATCCTCCTCTTCATAGACTGGTAGTTCAGCAAATTCTTCTGGAATATATAGTAAAGAAAACATATAGTTGCCATCTACGAACAGCAGATACTCTGATTCGCTTTTCACGATATAAGAGTTCTCTGGTGTTATCCCTAGTGTCGTTTCTTCCACCTCTTGCTGCATAGAACTGCCTTCCGGCACGATCATAAATGATGCCACCAGAACTGCTGCCATCAGCACGTACTGGGCTGCCATGGATAGAAAGCGGCCTTTTTTCGGCCGGTATTTCTCCGAAACAATATAGTTTGTCCGCATCTCCAGATCGGACTTCCCGATATCAACGAAAGATAACCCCACATAGTACGATGTGTTCTTCTGCCGGCTTTCTGCCACCTTCAAAATACACTCTGTATATTCCATGCGCTGCAGCTCACTGCAGGATGCCAGGATCCCCTGGTCATTGGACAGTTCGAAGACCAGCGTAAGCTGTTTGTTCAGGAAGTACGCCGCCGGATTGAACCACTGGGCACACAGCACCAGGTCAATGAACAGCTTCAGCCAAAGGTCATGGTTCCTGTAATGCCTGATTTCATGCTGACATATGTAGTAGAGTTCCCTGTCCGAGAATTCCTGCCGGGGCAGAACGAAGACCGGGCGAAATACCCCTACGATGGCCGGCGAGATGTTGATAGGCACGATGTAGACCGGAAGATCGGCCACATCATTCTCCCGGAGCACTTGATACAGTCTGGGATACCGGGTTAAATCCTTTACACGGAACGGTCTTAAATAGCTCCTGAATTTTCGCTGTCGTAAAATCATCCGCAATATTTGCGCCATGGTGACGACGAGCCATATCCCAAAGAGCACCTGCGCCAATTCAATCCCCGTACCGCCGATGAAACTGAACAGAAACCGGTCGATGGGCGGCAATACCGTATACGATGGGATCGTAATAGTGAACGAAAAATTGAATGGCACCAGCATGCGCACCAGGATGATGGAGATCAGAAGAAAGACAATCTTCATTCCGTCATACAGTACATCTTTTTTTACATATATAGTGACAAACACATAAACCGTCAAAAACAGCACCGTTAAAAAGCATGTGATAAACGATCCCAGACTAACCTCCATCTTACTCTCCCTTTTCGAGTTCCTTTTTCCTTTGTGCGATCATCTTCTCCAGCTCATTAAGGGTCTCACGGTCATTTTCCTCATTGATCAGGCTGGCCATGAGCAGAGAAGAGGACGAAAACTTCGCCAGTGCCTGGCAGCTCATCTCCAGGTACTCCTCTTTGCTGATCAGGGGGACATAACTTCTGGAGAGAACCGTACCGCTGTAAACGATCTCCCCAACTTTGATATATTTCTTTCTCACCAGACTTCTAAGTGAAGCCTGAACCGTGTTGATCTGCAGTTCGTCATTGGACCTGACAATCTCTGATGCGGTCATTCCGCTCTCAGAATTCCATAATGCCTCCATAACTTCCAGCTGACGCTGGCTAAGTGCTCTAGTTGCCATAAATATCTCCTCCATAAATAGGTCAAACAAAATCTCTTGTAATTTTTACTTTTTAAAGTATGCAATAACTCATGGTATTCTTTTTGGGTAAAATGATCTTTTCTTTATTTGGATTTATTATCTCTAATTTACCATCGCGCCAGCAAAATGTCAATATAAAATAAGATTGTTGCAGATATTTTATGTAGTTAATTTGACATCTTTGCCTTAGGATGCGCCCCTTGGGAGCCAGGCTGGTACGATTCGGAAACGCCTAATGCGTTTTGGGATCTAAAACAAAATATTAATAAATTGAGTCGCCAGCACCACGCAGATCAAAGCAAAGGGATAGGTGGCTGCGTACGCGGATGCCACTTCCTCGGAACCGGCCACTGAGATCAAGGTTCCCAGAGCAGGGGTGCTGGTCATGCCCCCGGTGATGGCAGACAGGGCGTTGAGCAGATTGAGCTTCAGCACCTTTACAGCGAAGAAATAACCAATGACCATGGAAAGCGTAGTGATCAGAAAACCGTACACAAAGTAGATCACCTGGAAATTCTCCACAAATCTCGCTCCTCCGGAAACGCCGGCGCCGATCAGGAACAGCACCAGTCCGAACTCACGGAACACCTTCAACATCGATGTGGGCGGCATGATGTTCAGCTTGCCGATACGTCCAAAATGGCCGAATACCAGGGCAGTCAGAAGACAACCGCCTGTGGTAGTCAGGGAAAATGTAGTGCCGGAAAGTCCCTTACCGGTCAATGGGATCTTGATCATGCCCACCAGGATTCCGATGCAGGCACACAATGCAAAGACCCCGATGCCAAACACATCCAGTTCGAAGGGTTTTCCTTCCTTCTTTTTTCTTTTGGTGCCGGTTTCTACCGATGTGATCTTCTTCAGCTCCTCCGGTATATTTGCTTTCAGAAGTTTCGGAACCAGCTGTACAAACAGAACAACACCGATCACTCCGTAAATGTACGCAATACCGTATCCTACGGATACGATATCCTCATACCCCTCCGTGACTGTCGCCTTTGCGGCAGAGAATGCCGGCGTAGACGTCATGGCTCCGGAGAAGAGTCCCACCACCATGGCCGTCAGCCGGTTTGAATCTGCTTCGCCCAGCGCCCGTCCGATCAATATGCAGAGTACCGATACGAGAGCCCCACTGAAAATAATGACTGCTCCAAGCAGAACGTAGGATTTAAAGTTCTTTCTGATGTTGCTGAAAAACTTTGGTCCCGCAATAAACCCGACGGTGGAGACAAACATGATAAGGCCCACGTTCTCTATTACTTTCAGCGAATCCTTCGTGAACTCACCCATCTGCCCTTCCAGTCTGCCGTAAAACAGGCATCCATATATGAGCGCTACAATAAAAACTCCCGCAGTACCCAGATCCACACCCTTGATATTGATGCGTCCCAGCGCGTATCCAATAAAGATGATCGCAAACACACAGAATAACATATAAGTGATTCCGGTGACTGTGATCACCCCGCCAAACAAATTCATTTTTTCATCCTCCTCATTTTTTCCTCTTTACTGTATTTCCGGCCCCGCCAGCGTAGTTCTCTCTCTCACATAATTCGGCAGAAGTTTCGGAGATACCAGCTGCGTGTCAATTCCGGCTTCGCTGATCTGTTTGTCATACTCCGCAGTATGCGCCAGGGTCAGTGTTCCCACTGTCACATCCTTGGCATGCTGACCGGCCGCTCTTCCGGCATCGCGTCCGAAGACTACCACATCCAGAAGAGAATTTCCCATCAGACGGTTGCGTCCGTGAACACCGCCGACCACCTCGCCGGCCGCATACAGATTCTCCACACCCGTCATACAGTCCGTATTGATATCCAGGCCACCGTTTTGATAGTGCAATGTGGGATACACCAGGATCGGCTCTTTGCGCATGTCAATGCCCCTCTTGAGGAACATGCGGTACATAGCCGGAATACGCTTTTCAATGGTGCCTTCCCCGTTTTTCAGGTCGATCATCGGAGAATCCAACCAGACTGCCTGACCGTTTCCGGTGTCGATTCCCTTGCCGCGCTCCCCGGTCTCCCGGATGATAGCCGCAGACTCCACGTCCCGGGTTTCCAGCGGATGTACAAATACCTCGCCGTCACAGTTCACCAGCTTCGCGCCCAGAGAACGAACCTTCTCAGTCACCAACGCGCCGAAGATCTGCGTGGGATAAGCCGCTCCGGTGGGATGATACTGCAGGGTGTCCGCATACAGCAGCTTTGCTCCCGCCCGGTAGCCCAGTACCAGACCGTCCGCTGTAGCTCCGTAATGGTTGGATGTGGGGAAGCCCTGATAGTGCATACGTCCTGCTCCGCCTGTAGCGAGGATCACGGTCTTGGAGCGCACTACAAACAGCTCGTCCGTCTCCATATTCAGAAGCACGGCGCCTGCCGCCGCTCCCTTGTCATCTTTGATGATCTCGATAGCCGCGGTGAACTCCAGGATCGGAATCTGGCGGTTTAACACTTCATCGCGAAGGGTACGCATGATCTCCGCGCCGGAATAATCCTTGCAGGCATGCATTCTCTTTCTGGAGGTACCGCCGCCATGGGTCGTGACCATGGTGCCGTCCTCTTCTTTATCAAATTCTACGCCCAGCTCATTCAGCCACTTGATATCACCGGGAGCCTCCGTCACTAATTTATACACCAGTTCTTTCTTTGCCGCAAAATGGCCTCCGCCGTAAGCGTCAAGGAAATGCTGGGCCGGAGAGTCGTTCTCCTTGTCCGCGGCCTGAATACCGCCTTCCGCCATCATCGTGTTGGCGTCGCCGGCACGCAGCTTCGTCGCCATCAGCACGCTGGCTCCTGCCTCGTCTGCCTCGATGGCCGCAGCGCAGCCTGCGCCGCCCGCGCCGATGATCAGTACATCCACATCATACGCGGGATTCTCCAGATCCACATCACCCTGGTGGATCCTGGGGTGTGCCTGAAGCATATCAGCCAACTCGTGGGGCACCTTATCCCCGGCGTTCGGTCCGATCTTCAGGTTCTCAAACTCATGCTCTCTGTAATCCGGATGGTAGGCTGCCAGCAGTTCTTCCTTTTCCTTAGCTGTCATACGCACCGGTTCCAGCGCCGCGTTCTCGGCCCGCAGCGCCTCCACCTTCCGGATGGATTCCTGAAATTTTTCTGGATACATATCGTTTCCTCCTGGTATTCCTACTTTTCGATATCCCGCGTGTTGTACGCTTCCCGGATTTCCTCATCTGACTTGTTCATCATTTCCTGCATTGCCGCCTCGATCTCCCCTGCCTCGATGGAACGCACCTTCTCCAGCAGATGCTGCGCATCCGGAGTGAGGTATTTTCCGTTCAGTCTGCGGGCGAGCATCGCCACCTGCGGATGGGAGATGCCTGCCGGACATCTGGAAGAACAGATGCCGCACATCACACAGTCAAAGGATTCATCCGCGCAGGCCTTAAAATCACCGCGCTGAGCGTAGGCAATATACTGCATGGTATTCAGTCCCTGCGGGCACGCCTTTGTGCAGGCATTGCAGCCCACACAGGCATAGATTTCCGGGTACAGCTGCATCATGATCATCTGATCCGGCGTTACTTTCTCAATATCATATACCTGCTTTACCAGCGGGAAGAACGGCATGGTGGCAATGTACATTCCATCCTCCACCTGGGTCTGACAGGCCAGAGCCATTTTTAATTCCTGTTTGCCCGCAATACGGTAGATCGTGGCGCAGGCGCCGCAAAATCCGTTTCTGCAGCCGCAGCCGCGCTTGAGCTGGTATCCGGCATACTCCATCGCTGTCATGATGGTCAGATCCGCCGGCACCTCATACTTTTTTCCGAAAAGAAAAATATTTACTGTCTTTTCCATAGGTCATTCTCCTTAATATTCATCCGGCAGTTCGCCCAGCTGGTCGAAGCTGAACACCGGCCCGTCCTTGCAGACAAACTTATCACCGACATTGCAGCGGCCGCACTTACCGATTCCGCATTTCATGCGCATTTCCAGCGTCGTGAACACCTGGTTATCCGCGAAACCTAACTTCTTTAATCCCTCCAGGGTGAAGTGGATCATAATGGGCGGTCCGCAGAGGACAGCCGTCTTGTCCGTGGAGAAGCCCAGTTCCTGCACATAGGTGGGCACAAAACCTACATGCCCATCCCAGCCTTCCTGCTCCCGGTCAATGGTAAGATACACATCCATATCCGGCGCCCCGATCCAGTCTCTCTTGATCTCTTCCAGATCCACCAGGTCGTCCATAGACCTGGAGCCGTAGACCACATCGATATGCCCGTAATTCTCCCGGTGCGCCAGGCAATAATTGATCACGGAATGCAGCGGCGCCAGGCCAATGCCTCCGGCGATAAACAACAGATCTTTTCCTCTAAACGCGCCTTCCACCGGGAAGCCGTTCCCGTAAGGCCCGCGGACAAGCACTTCCTGTCCTACCTCCATCTGATGCAGCCATGCGGTCAGACATCCGCATTTCTTGATGGAGAATTCCATATATTCTTCCAACGTCGGGGAGGACGTGATGGAGAACATCGCCTCGCCCACTCCAGGGATAGAGAGCATCGCGCACTGTCCCGGAATGTGGGTGAACAGCTTGTTTCCGTCGGTACCCACCACGCGGAAGGTCTTCACATCCGGAGTATCCCTGCGGATATCCGTCACAACCCCGATGCGGGGGATCAGAGCTTCCTTTTCCATCATTCCTTTTCCTCCTTCATGCATAAATCTCTGGCGAAAACGTTCCGTCTGGGTCAGACGCGGGGTTCCCGCCGCCATCAGCGTAAAGTCATGGTACATGCAGCTGTCCCAGCAGCGATAGCGCTGCACCGTCTCACCGTTATTAAAATCTTCGATATCAAAGCATTGACAAGTGGGGCACACAAAGGTACACGCCCCGCATCCCAGGCAGTGGCTGGAAAGTTCTTTCCACTTTTCAGAGCGGAACAGTTCCAGTTCTCTTTCCCGGTTATCCTCCGCTTTCAGATCATAGAGCGGGAGTTTTTCCAGATTTTTGCGGATGCGCTCTGTCTCTTTCTCAACCAGCGCCTCCTGATCTGCTCCGCACTGTGTCAGAAGTTCCCCGTCGGCTGCTATCAGCGCATCTGCCAACGCCTGACCTTTTTCCGTCAGCGGCTCCAGATAAAAGGTGTCCTTCGTCTCCCAGCACTGTATGTCTCCGCCCGCTTTCGCCGCGTCAATCCCAAAGGTGTGGCAAAAACAGGTCTCGCCGGGTCTGCCGCAGGCCAAAGAGATCACCGTGGCATGCTTCCTGCGGGTCTCATACCAGGTATCCACCGGGTCTGCCAGAAAAACGTTGTCCAGCACATCGAAGGATCGAACGTCGCAGGCACGCACGCCGAAGATACAAAAATCATCCGCTTCCGCGCGGTCATCGATGACTTCAATCTTCTTTCCCTCCCGGCGGAATTTCGCCATATTCTGGATCTGAGGGAAAAAGAAATCTTTTGCGGACCGCAGAGTATTCAGTTTCTTAGAAAGGGCTGCTCCCTGTGTCCATTCTGTATAGACCGCTTCGCCGGCGGTATTGTCCGTCGGAAGATATAGTTTCTGCTGCGCGGCGATCGCTGCCAGCAGACGGTCCAGGGATTCCATCGGTATCTGATACATCATCACTGGTCTCCCCCTTTCTGTACAACGGACGGTTCCGCGTCCCGGTCAGTGGTAAAATCCGCCACCGGACTCATCTGGCCAACACTCTCACCCGCCACGAAATCTCCGTACAGTTCGTTGTAATCCTTAATAAATTTCCGGTTCAGCAGATGCAGCGGAATATGTTCCGGGCATACCCTGGAACATTCGCCGCAGTCTGTGCAGCGGCCTGCCACGTGGTAAGCGCGGATAATGTGGAACATATTTTCCTCAAAGCTATCCGCCGCCGCCTTATTCAAAACGCCGGATTTCGGATTGTCAAATACACATTTCTCGCAGGAGCAGGCCGGACATACATTGCGGCAGGCATTGCACCGGATACATCTGGAAAGCTCGCCTCTCCAGAATTCGAACCGTTCCTGCGCGCTCATCTGTTCCAGCTTCTCCACCATATCAAATCGGTCGCAGTCATCTACCACTTCGCCGTCCGCTCCGATGAGTTCATCGAAGACCACATGCTTTTTGCTCTTGCAGTTTCTGCACCGCTCCGCATAAACCTCCATAGCCGGGACGGATTCCTCGCCGTAGATCGTGTCGATCTTCAGGGATCCCATCTCGCTGCGGATACCGGTGATCCCGTCAATGCCGCGCTGTCTCAGCGCATCCACACTGACCTTGCCATAGCACTCGATCCCGATCACATATACATTTTCTCTGTGGATCCGGTGTTCCGTGCAGAGCTGATTGAAGCTGTAAGTGTCGCAGGGTTTTAAAAATACCGCAACCTTTCCCTCTTTTGCGCTCTCGGCAATAAGATATTTGGAGAGATTGGCTCCGCAAAATTCATTGTAAACAAAATTCTTTTCCAAATCCTCCGGATCCGTAAAAACATCCGGGGTAATATCGTAGACAAACTGCCCCGCGCGCCATCCCAGAATACGGTCAATCGTACCGTTCTTCAGAAGCTCGAGGCCGCGCCATTTCAATTCGTTTTGCATCTCAGATCCTCCAGTCTCCGGTTTGGTCCCAGTCTGGTGATATCCGCCACAAAGCCATCCATGACGCTCACAAAGCGTGCGCCTTCGGCTGCGGATACCCACTCGACGCGGGTTCTCGCGCTCTCAACGCCGAGATAATTCAACATTGAGAACAACAGTGTCATACGTCTTCTCGTGTGATAATTGCCTGTGCTGTAATGGCAGTCCCCGGGGTGGCATCCGCAGAGGATGACTCCGTCCGCTCCCTGCTGGAAAGCACGGAGAATGAACATCGGATTCACTCTGCACGAACATGGAACGCGGATAATTTTTACCTCGGCAGGATAGCTGAGGCGGTTCGTTCCGGCCAGATCTGCTCCGGAGTAGGAACACCAGTTACAGCAGAAGGCTATGATCTTCGGTTTCCATTCCTTATCGTTCATCTGCATAATGCATCTACCTCCGCCATAATCTCCGCATTGGAGAAGCCATTCAGATCCATCGCGCCGGACGGGCAAGTCACGGTGCAAGCGCCGCATCCCTGGCAGACTGCCGGGTTCACCTGCGCTACGCGGCGCACCTTCGTGGTGCGGTCAGGCATTCTGAATTCTTTCTCCTCATAGGTAATCGCGCCATACGGGCACACAGTCTCACACTGGGAACATCCGTTGCACATCCACTCATCCGAGTGCGCAACGCAGGGATTTCCCACCAGATGATCTTTCGCCAGCAGGCCGATCACCTTGGAAGCTGCCGCGCCTGCCTGTGCCACGGTCTCAGGAATATCCTTCGGTCCCTGGCACATACCGGAAAGAAATACGCCTGCCGTGGGAGATTCCACCGGACGCAGCTTCGGATGCGCCTCTGTGAAGAAATCATTGGTATCCATGGATGCGGTCAGCATGGTTGCCAGCGGGCGCGCGCTCTTATTCGGCTCGATTGCTCCGGCCAGCACCACCATATCGGCATCAATGTGAAGCTGCTCATTCAGGATCAGATCGCTGGCCTGGACTTTCAGCTTGCCCCCTTCCGGCGTGACCTTGCCCACTGCTCCTTTGATGTAATGGACACCGTACTGCTCTACTGCCCTGCGGTAGAATTCATCGAAGTTCTTTCCCGGTGTACGCACATCAATATAAAAAACATAAATATCCGTGTCCGGATAATGGTCTTTTGTCAGCATGGCGTGTTTTGCGGTGTACATGCAGCAGACCTTGGAGCAGTAGGGCTTGCCCCGCATCTCTCCGCCGCTGCAGGACTCACGGCTTCCCACGCACTGTACAAATACGATCGTCTTCGGTTCTTTCCCGTCAGAGGGCCTCAGCAGATGTCCGCCGGTGGGTCCGGCAGCATTCATTAATCTCTCATACTCCAGGGAAGTTACCACATCCGGGCTCTGAGTATAAGCATATTCATCGTATGGACTCACATCGATCATCTCAAAGCCGGTGGCCGCAACAATTGCGCCGTACTCCACCTCAATGTACTCGTCCTTTGCCTCATAGTTGATGGCTCCTGCCTCACAGATCTTCGCACAGGCGCCGCATTTTCCTTTTGTCAGTTTGATACAGTACTCCGGATCGATGGTGGCCACTTTGGGAACAGCTTGCGCAAAGGGAATATAGACCGCCGTGCGGTTGTTCAGACCCATGTTAAACTCGTTCGGTGCTTTGCGGGACGGACATTTCTCCGTGCAGGCTCCGCAGCCGGTACATTTCGCTTCGTCTACATAGCGGGCTTTGCGCTTAATAGTCACGTTGAAATTACCCACAAAGCCTTTTATCTGCGTCACTTCACTGTAAGAATAGATGTGGATCTTTTCATGCTGTCCCACCTCAACCATCTTCGGCGTGACGATACAGGAAGAACAGTCCAGCGTAGGGAATGTCTTATCCAGCTGGGCCATCTTACCGCCAATGGTGGGTTTCGCTTCCACGATATCCACTTCGTATCCGGCATCCGCAATGTCCAGCGCGGTCTGCATACCGGCGATACCTCCGCCGATCACCAGAGCCCGCTTCGTTACCGGCGTCATACCCGCGGTCAGCGGAGTATTCAGCGTTACCTTCGCCACTGCCGCCTGCATCAGCGCGATTGCCTTCTCCGTAGCGGTCGCCATATCCTTATGTACCCAGGAACACTGTTCGCGGATATTGGCCACTTCCAGCATATACGGGTTTAGACCCACCGCCTGTACTGCCTTGCGGAACGTCGCCTCATGCATGCGCGGGGAACACGAACAGACTACCACTCCGGTCAGCCCATGCTCTTTGATCGCGTCTTTGATCAGTCCCTGTCCTGCCTCGGAACACATATACTGATAATCCGCGGAGAACACAACTCCCGGCACTTTCCGGGCAGCTTCCGCCACTGCCTTCACGTCTACTGTCGCCGCAATATTACTGCCGCACCAGCAGACAAAAACGCCTATTTTCTGCATAATTTCTCCTTCTTATTTGGTGTACTTGCGCATTGCGCTCACAATTGCCTGCTGCGGCAGTTCCGGATCCAGAAGTGCCGGTATATCATCCGGTTTCAGATGATTGCGCTCCTGCTGCCGTGTCACGCCAAGTCGGATCGCCTCCACCAGCTTCGCCGGCTCTACCTGTCTCGGACAGCGCTGGATGCACGCCATGCAGGACATACATTTGTAAATGGACGGGCTGTCCATCAGTTTCTCGATCTCACCTTTCTCCACCATCGCAACGAACTGATGCGGATGGTATTCCATCTCATCGTAGGACGGGCAGGTGGCGGAACATTTTCCACAGCGCATACATTTTAGCGGATCAACGCCGGAGATCGACAGGATCTGTTCTTTTGTCACCGTGTAAGTCGATGCCATCATTCTCCCTCCTTTACACCTAATGCCTGTGCCAGCAGCTCCGTAAAATATTTTACTTCCACTCCAGTGCCGGCCGCATGCTTTTTCAGATTGTAATAGCAGAGGGGACAGGCGGTAATGATCGTCTCTGCTCCCTGGGCGCGGGCATTCTCCAGAATTGCGGCTGCGCGTTTCTCAGGAATGCTCTTGTCCTCCAGTGTCAGATATCCGCCGCAGCACTCATTTCGCTGAGCGTAGACCACTGGCTGCGCGCCCAGCGCCGCGATCAGATCCTCCATGATCATGGGATGTTCGGGATCGTCCATTGCCATCACACCCGAAGGACGAAGAAGCAGGCATCCATAGTACGCGCCGATCTTCTGCCCTTTCAGGGGTGCGGCCACCTTCTGTTTTATTTCATCAAATCCAATCTCGTCCCGCAGCAGTTCCAGATAGTGCAGGACTTTCGTCTCGCCATTGTACGCAATCCCATCCTCTGCCAGATAATTATTAACCCGAGTGATCACATAATCATCGGTCTGCATGTCGTGATTGACCTGCTTGATCACATTATGACAGGCGCTGCACAGAGTAACCAGTGCAGCACCATCGTCCCGTGCGGCGGCCAGCGCGCGCACGGAGGACAGTTTGATTGCTATCTCATCATGGGAGAGCGGATAGACGCCTCCGCAGCACTGCCACTGCGGGAGTTCCTCCAGTTCGATGCCCAGAGCGGCTGCAGCGTCCCTGCCGTACCGGTCCAGTTCCTGCGCCTTGTTTTTCAGCGTACAGCCTGGAAAGTAACTATACTTCATCGTTTTATCCTCTCATTCTCAGTTTCTATACGATTTCTTTGCCTTTCAAGCCGCGCATGGAGCGCGCCTCAAATTATTTAAGCCATTTCCTCCGGATGGAATACCTTGTCGAATTCTTCCTCCGTGAGGAAACCGAGTTTCACGCACGCTTCTTTCAGGGATACGTTCTCCTCGTATGCCAGATGCGCGGTCTTCGCGGCGTTCTCATATCCGATGTACGGGTTCAGTCCCGATCTGCCTCAATTCCCACCACACAGTTAACTGTGAAGGAAATGATGGACTCCGCCAGAAGCCTTGCAGACTGCAGGAAATTGTACGCTATCACCGGCATAAATACATTCAGTTCAAAATTACCCTGGGATGCCCCCATTCCGATGGCGGTGTCATTGCCCATTACCTGGACGGCGACCATCGTCACCTGCTCGCACTGGGTCGGATTTACCTTGCCCGGCATGATGGATGATCCCGGCTCATTCTCAGGAATGCGGATCTCTCCAAGGCCGTCCCTCGGGCCGGAAGCCAGCCAGCGCACATCGTTGGCGATCTTCATCATATCTGCAGCCAGGGCTTTCACTGCGCCGTGAGCAAACACGATCTCATCTTTGCTGGTCAGCGCGTGGAACTTATTCTCCGCAGTCCGGAAGTCTTTTCCGGTGATCTGCGCCACCTGCTGTGCCACTTTCTCATCAAAGCCCTTAGGCGCATTCAGCCCGGTTCCTACTGCGGTGCCGCCAAGCGCCAGTTCTTTCAACGGTGCCAGAGAGAGCCGTATCAGCTCCATGTCCCGTTCCACCGAACTTCTCCATCCGCTGATCTCCTGGGAGAAGCGGATCGGAACCGCATCCTGCAGATGAGTCCTTCCGGATTTGACCACATCAGCGTTCTCCGCCTCCAGACGTTTCAGTTCGTCTACCAGACCCTGCGCTGCCGGAAGCAGTTTATCCTCCAGCACCAGTACAGCTGAAATGTGCATTGCCGTGGGGAACGTGTCGTTGGAAGACTGGCTCATATTGATATCATCATTGGGATGGCAGAGTTTTTCTCCCGCGATCTCATTGGCGCGGTTGGCAATTACCTCGTTGGCGTTCATGTTGGACTGAGTACCCGACCCTGTCTGCCATACCACCAGCGGAAAATGATCGTTCAATTTCCCTTCGATCACCTCATCACACGCCGCAGAAATAACATCCAGTTTCCGGTCTGTCATCTTCTCTGGCTTCAACTCATGGTTTGCCAGGGCTGCCGCCTTTTTCAGGACGCCGAACGCATGTGTGATTTCCCTCGGCATTGTCTCAATTCCAACACCGATCTTAAAATTTTCGTGACTTCTCTGTGTCTGAGCTGCCCAGTACCGGTCCGCAGGTACCCGCACTTCGCCCATTGAGTCATGCTCTACACGATAATCCATTATTTCCTCCTTTTCTTCTCTCTGCATTAAGCTTTTCTCTGAGAACCTGCTGCCGTGCCGCAACCAGAGCAGGCTATCCGGAAATCTTTGTCTATTTCTTAACAATTTTAAGGTAAAAAATAGAACAGCAGAAAAAGACGTTATTCTATACTATAGTATCAATGTAAAACTAAATCTTTCACATCGCCGCAATTTGTACAAAACAACTTCTTTTCTCACTGTTTCTTAGCATAACATATCGTCACGAAATTAACAATACTAATTTTATACAATTTCTCCATGATGGCAGACCATCTTCAGTTCCAGTTCTGAGCCTAGAATAACCACATTCGCGTATTTCCCACACGTCAGACTTCCGTAATTCTCATAAATTCCCACCGCCTTTGCGGGATTTGCCGAGGCGCACTTTATCGCGCTCTCCAGGGGTATCCCCATCTCTTTCACCAACCTGCGGACACAATCCATCAGGTTCGTCACGGAACCAGCCAGCGTGCCGTCCGCCAGCGTCGCGTACCTGCCATTTTTAAATACCGTCTGCCCACCCAGCTCTGATTCGCCATCCGGCATACCGGTTGCCCTCATGCTGTCGCTGATCAGGATAACGCGATCATCACCAAAGATTTTAAATGTGGTACGCACCACGGCTGGATGGATATGCACGCCGTCACAGATTAATTCCACTCTGCAGTTCTCATCATCCGCGGCCGCAGCAACCGGCCCCGGTTCCCGGTGAGTAAAGGGCGGCATGGCATTGTAAAGATGAGTGATCTGGGAAGCGCCAATTTTTAACGCCTCACAGGCCGTATCGTAGTCTGCTGTCATATGGGCAAGAGAGATCCTCGCTTTGCCGCTCAGCGCCCGGATAAAATCCATCGCCCCCTCCGTCTCAGGGGCTACTGCTACCGTGCGAAACCGATTTCCGGAAATACTCTGCAGCCGCTCAAACAGTTCTACATCCGGCTTTCTCACGTACTCTTCTTTCTGCGCTCCTTTTTTCTTTGCGCTGATAAATGGTCCTTCCATATACAGCCCGCAGAAATCCGCGCCATCCTTAAAATCATACCCGGCAGCTGCCCGGGCCACCTGAAACAGGATCTCTTCCGGCATGGTCGAAAATGAATGTCCGTCAGTCCCGGGATCACATAGCAGCCCTGCGCATGCACGGTTTTCTCCTGTCCGCCGGCAGCAAAATATTCCTCTTCTGTCACGATCCGCTCCCCTGCTATATAGAGAGTTCTTTCCGTGAACCTGCCTTCTTCTTCAAAAACTTTTCCGCCCTGTATCCGAATCTTTTCCATAACCTGTCTTCTACCGCAGTCCTCTGCCATCTCAGTTTCACGCTCGCATTCTATATTCTATGTCTGATCTCACTTGCCATTCGCTGTGTCCGAGCATTTCGCCAGCGCCGCCTCATCCGCCACCACGATCACATCATTGTGCAGCTGCAGGATGGATGCAGGAACAGCCGGGGTCACCGGCCCAAAAAACGCTTCTTTCACAATGTCAGCTTTATCTTCTCCGGACACCACCACCAAAATCTTCTTTGCGCTCATGATCGTCTTGATTCCCATGGTGTACGCCTGCCTTGGAACATCCTTCTCCGTGGGAAAGAACCTCATATTTGCCTTGATGGTGCGTTCCGTCAGATTAACACAGTGCGTCTCCGTCTCGAAGGCGATCCCCGGCTCATTAAAGCCGATATGCCCGTTATGCCCAAGCCCAAGAAGCTGCAGATCCACGCCGCCCACCGACTGAATGATCTCGTTGTAATCCCGGCATGCCTTATCGCTGTCCGCCTCCATGCCATCGGGCAAGAAGGTGCGTGATTTATCGATATTAATATGGTCAAACAGATTCTCATTCATGAAGTAATAGTAGCTCTGATCATTTTCCCTGGTCAGCCCTCTGTACTCATCCAAATTTACCGTTGTCACTTCCGAAAAATCCAGGTCGCCCTTTTTGTACCACTCTACCAGCTGTCGGTATGCGCCAATGGGGGTGGAGCCGGTAGCCAGCCCCAGAACGCAGCCCGGTTTCATGATCACCTGGGCGGAAATAATGTTTGCTGCCTTTCTGCTCATGTCATTGTAATCTTTTGCTCTGTAAATCTTCATCAGGCCGAGCCTCCTCCTATACTCATTTATACCTCATCTTAACCCTTTGTTTTTTCTTAATATCACAGCATCAAAAAACCTGCAAGTTGATCACTGTATCGTCTCGCTTCTTCCTCGTTTGGCATCTCACAGAAAATGCGCAGCAGCGGTTCTGTACCTGAGAAGCGGGCGATGATCCACCCGCCATTTTTTAAATACACCTTACACCCGTCCAGATAAGATACCTTCTCTTCCGGAATGCCAAGCTTCGGAAGTCTCTTATCCTCAAACAGAAGTTTTATCAATTCTGCCTTTCGCTCCGGGGTGAATTTGTAGGAGCGTTCTTCCATATATGCCGTTCCAAACCGCTCCTCAATCTCCTCTGCCAATTCGGATAATTTCTTGCCTGTTACAGCAATCATTTCCACCAGAAGAGAAGCTGCGTAAACTCCATCCTTCCCATTGATATGGCCCCGAACCGTCAAGCCGCCGGAAGACTCGCCGCCGATAATAGCCCCGGTCTCCTGCATCTTGGCTGACACATATTTGAAGCCCACCGGTACCTCATAGCATACTTCGCCAAAGGCCTGCGCCATGCGGTCCAGCATATGAGTGGTAGCCACATTTCTCACGGCCGCCCCTCTCCAGCCTTTGTACTTCAGGAGATAATAATAGAGCAATCTTAAAATATCGTTAGCCGTCAGGTAATTTCCCTTGTCATCAATCACTCCCAAACGATCCGCGTCGCCATCGGTTGCAATACCAAGATCGCACTCCATCTCCGTCACATAAGTGCGCAGTTCTGTCAACGTATCTTTGCTGGGCGCCGGCATTCTGCGCCCGAACAACGTATCATGCGTTCCGTGAATGATATCGATCTCACACCGGGCAGTAGAAAGAATGGTCTTTATCGCGTCCTGACCCACACCGTACATAGGATCCAGCACAATATGAAGTCCCCGGTCACGAATTGCCTGCATATTGATGTTGGCGATAATATTGTCCAAATATTCGTTCAGTGGATTAAATTCCACTACCCAGCCCCTTGTTTTTACCTCTTCATAGTCAACATATTGGATCTGACCCTCAGCCTCGGCCATCCTGACATACTCCTCGATTTCTCTGGTCTGCTCTTCGCTGGCATCCCGTCCGCCGTAGGTGAACACCTTGATGCCATTATAGATCGCCGGGTTGTGGCTGGCAGTCACCATCATTCCATAATGCATCTTATGCTTCTCTACATAAAACATGATCAGCGGAGTGGGTTCGGAGTGGTTCACAAACAGACATTTAATCTCTTCCACAGCAAATACCTCGCATGCCCATTTGACCGCTTCCTTTGAGAGAAATCTTCGGTCGTAACCGATGACAATACCCTCCTCGGCCACATTCTCTGCTTTCATCTTCATGGACATGGCTTTTGCCAGGAGCTGAATGTTCTTTCTGGTAAACTCATCTCCAATCACCGCGCGCCAGCCCCCTGTACCAAAATGTATCATGATCCGTCACCTCCCCGCAAATATTGCAGACCTTTTTTTCATTGTCATACATTGGCGGATATTTGTCAATATACAGCCGGGCATGTCCTTCACATTCTCCCTTCCTTAATGAACGATATACTAAACGAATACCCTTTTTTATCCAATTGTAGAATCCCTCTGTCTGTTTCTGTTGAAAATTGCCAGAATCGGCATGATAATAGTGTTATGTGTTACAGCAGATAAATATCTGAATCTGAAATGCTTTTAGAATATCAAAGAATGTCTTTTTGAAATTGTTCAATAGAATGCGCGCGGGTAGCCTTTTTCAAGTATTCCCCAAGTACCTGAATATCTTTCTCGTTTATAATTTTTTCCTTTAATGTCTCCGGAACCGCGCCAAAATCTTCCAGCAGATCAAGTATAGTCTCTGCCATTTTTCGTTTTCCAATGGCAAGACCTTCTTCTCTGCCTTCTTCTCTGCCTTCCGTCCGCTCTTCTCTTAACATCTCCTGCAATATCATATAACGTTCCCTCATTTCACGACTTAGCTTAACTTCATGAACATCATTCTGAAGTTTCCTTACATAGTCATCCTGGTAGTCTTTCGTACTATCCTTAAGATTTGCACCTACAAATTTTAAAAACTTTACCAGGGGTACCGGAACTTCGCTCTCATTTATGCCACGAGTACTTAAAAATATTGTATGGCCTCCATCTTTTAAAAGAAGCTCATCTACCTCCGCACAACGATAATCAAAGGTATAGCGGTATTTCTTATTGCCAAAGGGATCAAAATCACAGATAAAAATTACATAGGCATCAGATAATTTTGAATAATCTCTACCGCTCAGCAGTAACTCCATATCAATCTGACTGTGATAATATCTGCTTCTTCGCCCCAGTGCAGGTTTTTCAATCGCCTGCATCTCCACATTAAAATGTGTGCCCGCTTCATCGTTTGCAATATCATCCAAACGTACGCCCTTATACTCCGGATTATATACAATACTTTTTTCTTTACTGACTGCTACATGCGCAACGGGAAACCCCAGGGATATTTCTAACAATCTCCTACAGTTCTCCTCGTCCATCATCACTGCGCCAAACATAAAGTTATCTTTAATCGTAAGTTCCTGCAATTTCTTTCTCTGTCTCATTTATTCTCCATTATAGCAGAGGAATTCTACATGCAAATTGTAACACCGATAGCAAGAAATGTCCATCCCTTAATGTAAATTTATTTAGTGTTTTGTGTTTGATTTCGATTTACATATTATATTGCGCAAAACGACTGCCGCTCTAAACATATAGCTCGGCAGTCGTGTACCCATTATCATTTCTTTATTATTGCTTCAACACTGGCCTACGCATTCCGGCCTGATTTCGTACGCTAAAGACACCGTGTCCGTCTACAACAAAGCAGGTAATGATCTCCACCATTTCGCTGACTTTTGAAAGAACGAATCGCGGTATCTAGCGCTGCCACAGTAATGTCGCCTTGCCCATTGATGTATTTGGCGGTATAGGCTACCGTCTCCTCCCCTGCGGAGTCGTAGATGCGAAGCAGTGCAATCTGATATCCCTGGAGTCGCCCAGGCAATTGTTTTGCCCCGATGTCATAAAATTCAAACTCTACAGAAGCCTAAACTGGTTCCGTTTATTTAAATCCGGGGGTAGTGTTAGACTAGGTGTGCAATTTGAAGTCTTTTGGGGATTGACAACGGAGCATTTATCTGATTACCTGATATTGATATATATACAGGAAGGATTTGATTGAGTGAAAAATTGGCGCCAACGATTACATTCTGGCTGTTTCATCTGCACACTTTGGGTGGCCCTTTGCTTTTTTGTAACGTCAGCAGTCTACCTCTCATGGGTTAACAGGCTTTTGTTTCTGACAGGAAACACGGCGACAGATTGGCTTAGTCTGGTGGTTGGCTACCTGTTTCAGGCAGCAGGGGCGGGCATCGCCATTCTATTGCTCTGCCGCAATCCCTACACAGATTTCAGGCACTTCTTTACGCCTGCAGTACTGCTGTTAGCGGCAGTTTCGGTTCCCTCTCTTCTCGGCGTTACTCCGACAAGCGTGGTTTTCTTCGGTTTTATGATGAACTTGCTCTGCGGTAACATCGCCGGATTTTATCTCTATTCCATCGGCAGAATCGCCAATGCCTCCCACCTCAGTCTCGTGTTCGGTGGAGGTTACGCCATCTCCACAATGGCTGTGGGATTGCTTGCACTGATCGGAAAAGGTAATTTACTGCACAGCGGCTATGCTCTGCTGATCTATATTTCGCTTTCCGTCATGATTGTTCTGATTACCTCCCGCCTTAATCTGTTTCACATAGAAGCAGAGGAGATGACTGTTTCTTCACAGAAACCGGCGGTGGTAATGCCGGGAAAAGATCTGGTTCAGGTCTGTATAGTTGTCATACTGCTCAGCACGGTCAAGAACCTGGGCTTTGGCTTTCCCCCCGCAGACATTGAGGCGGGACTGATTCCTGAATTATCCAGGATCCCCTATGCCATTGGATTAACCGTTGCAGGCTTAATTAATGACAAAAAACGAAAAAGTGGTATGTTCTGCACCGTAGCAGCGTTGATCATACCCTTCATTATGCTGGATCTGACCAGCGAATCTCTGCCTAGCACGATCTGCTGGTGCCTGGATTATCTATTTTTTGGTTTCTTCTCTGTGTTCCGCACGGTTCTCTTTCTGGATATTGCCAGGCAGACCAGACACTGGGAATGGGCTCCCCTGGGATTACTGATGGGACGGTTGGGTGATATAGCGGGTACGGGCATCAACCTGTTACTTGCAAACCACAAACTTGTCCTGATCTCTGTAACAGCGCTGCTGTTCTTTCCTACCGTGTTCCTATTCTTGCGGCTATATCAAAAATTTTATGAACCGGAAGTGGTAACGCAGCGCAGTGAGCAGGAAGTTTTCGAGACTTTCTGTCTGCACAACGATCTTTCCTCACGGGAGCGGGAAGTATTTCGCATGGTAATCAGTGATTGTTCCAATCGGGAAATTGCAGAGGCTCTGTTCGTCACGGAGAGCACTGTGAAGTATCACGTACGCAATGTATTACAAAAAACGGGCTGCAAAAATCGGAGTGAATTGAAAAAGAAATATACGGTCGCATTGTATCCGCAAATACGTCAACAGGAAAAAAATTCCCTCCGCATATAACCGGAGCGGTTCACAAGACAGTTATTAATATCGGATATGTTTTTCGGCAACGATCCGTCAGTCTTTGAACAGATACCGCTGTTCGTGGTAATACCTATAAAGAACGAATCCCCGGGGTCCTCTACACCTTTAGCAGCCGGATATGTCCTTCCAGGACAGCCGCTGCGCTCACTCCGTCGTCATCATACAGTTCGTAATCCGCTCCCTGCGGCGCAAAATGATATAATTTCAGGTTCTCCCAATCCACCTGATCCACACATTCTCCGCCATCTGCCAATGGGAGTATGTGGCCTTTTTTCACGAAAAGCACCACTTCATTCAATCCGATCTCCAGATAATGATGTCCCTTTTCCAACACATTCTCTTCTGCAAGTTCGGTGCCCGAAAAGCGCAGCATCTTCATCTCTTCCGGCAGATACACCACACGGCCCGCAGCATTCTGCTCATATACCGGCGCTATCATAATACTCTCACCGATCAGCATTTGATCCTCCGTGCGCACCGCAATGGTATCCTCCGGCCATTCAAATCCCAGCGGTCGTCCGTACATCTCATTTTTCAGAGCCGCCTTCATAAACTCACTGTAGATATAAGGCAACAGACGGTAGCGCAGACCGATAATGCCTCTTGCTGCCGCCATATTATCCCAAAGGTAAGCCTCCTGTCTTCTCGTCCCGTTGGCGGAATGATTCCGCATGAGCGGCATAAAGATCCCAAGAGCCAGCCAGCGCAGCACCAGATCTTCGGTGGCATCTGAGCCAAATCCCCCAATATCCGCGCCTGTGTAAAGAAACCCGCACATATTCAGAGACGGCAGCATTTTCAGATTCATCAACAGATGGGACCACCAGGACCTATTATCTCCCATCCACACGCCGCTGTAGCGGTGCATCCCGATATAAGAAGAACGGGAAAACATCAGGATACGTTTCCCCGGTGCCAGCTCTTTAAAAGCTTCCGACGCAGATCTTGTCATATAATATCCAAATAGGTTGTGTACCTTGTCATGACAGATCTTCTTGCCCCTGAAATTATGGTAGAAGCTCCGATAATCCTCAGGATTGTTGGCAACCGACCTCACCAGATCCTGAAATTCAAAAAATGTATTTACATCCAGATTCGTCGATTTGTAGGTTTCCAGCTGTTCAAATATCTTTTTCAGGCGATTCTCGGAGTAAAAAATAGCCGGTTCATTCATATCATTCCAGAAGCCTTCAATGCCTTTTTCCAGTAGGAACTGATACTTTCGTCCAAACCATCGGCGCGCCTTTTCATTTAACATATCCGGAAAATGACATTTGCCGGGCCAGACCCCAACCACGAAATCATTGCCCTCCGCGTCCTGACAGAAGTAATTGTTGGCCACACCTTCCTCGTAGACATCGTAGCCCTCTTCCACTTTCACGCCGCCGTCGATAATAGGTACCAGGCGGATTCCCTGCTGCCGCATTTCCTCCACCAGTTCTTCAAAATCCGGAAATGTCTCCCGGTCAATGGTAAAGTCTTTGTACCGCTCCATATAATCAATATCCAAATAGATCATATCAATAGGAATATGATTCTCCCTGTGCCCTCTGGCAACCTCACGGACCTCCTGGGCAGTGAAGTAGCTCCATCGGCACTGACCGAAGCCGAAGGCCCACTTGGGGGGCAGGTAACTTGGACCGATCAGAGAACGGAATTCCCCCACGATCTTCTCCGGTGTTTCGCCCTCCAGCACATACAGTTCATAATCCGGCTCTGCCAGTGTGATTTCCATCTCGTCAAGATGCGTGTAACCAATATCAAAGGTCACATTTGCCGGCGTATCCAGAAACACGCCAAAACAACGCTCTTTTCCGCAGACGATCAGAAAATTGTGAGCGCCGTACAGGGATCTGGTGTCCTCCTGGTGAAATGGGTTGTCCGTACAGTTGCTCTCATAGAGCCAGCCCCGCTTATTGATCCCGCGAACATTTTCGCCAAGTCCATATACAATGTCCTCCGGCTCCAGTTTACAGGCAAACCCCTGCTGCGTGACCGTAAGGTACGGGATCTTTTCTTCCGATATCCGCACTTCTTTCAGGACTGCTTCTGTTTCCAGGGGATTGCCCGCCACAAATCGTTTTATCATAATTATCCTTTTACACCTCCATCCATTACTCCGGCCTTAAAATCTATCTCACTAACCCGGAATTGCTCCGGTATTCCATATTTAATTCCCGCAATTCCTTTTCCCCATTTATATAAGGTTCGTAAAATGCGTCCACACTCCCGCCGCCCAGATTATCACAGCCATTACAAAAATCGCAGGCGCCGCCGCACTGGGACAGCCCCTGGCTGACAATCTGAATCCGTTCTTCTCTTGTGGTATCTTTTATCAAAAGTGATTTCACCATATTTATCTAAACCTCCGCACAACATCATGAAATTCTGTTTGTCCCTCGATATAGTCCGAAAACGCGCTCTCCGGATCTTCTCCGCGAAATACAGAACAGATACCGCAGCTGTCACAGTCCGCAATGCATTTATACTGTTCACGAATATAGGACAGTCTTTCTTCTTTTGTAGATGAATGGATTTCCGGCGGTCTCATCAATTTTTTCCTTTCTTCGCACATTCTTTCCATGTCGTGTATGGCGAAGTTTTTAAATCACATAGTACCAGACGTCGCTGCTCTGGGTATCCACCGCAGTCAGCTGTTTCTTGTCGTTGTCAAACCGCAGTTCCTGGTTTTTCACACTGACTCGGGTCCCTGCTTCAACGGAACTGGTGATGAACACGTTACCTCCTATGATAGAATCTTTTCCGATCACGGTCTCACCGCCCAAAATAGAAGCTCCGGAATAAATGGTAACATTGTCTTCAATGGTGGGATGACGTTTCTTATTCTGCAGTTTTCTTCCGCCTCTGGTGGAAAGAGCCCCCAGCGTAACGCCCTGATATACCTTTACATGTTCCCCGATCTCGGTAGTTTCTCCGATTACGATGCCGGTTCCATGGTCAATGAAGAAATATTTTCCGATGGTGGCTCCCGGGTTGATATCGATTCCTGTCTGTGTATGGGCATATTCCGTCATAATACGGGGAAGCATCGGCACTTCCATGCGATACAGTTCATGGGCCATACGATATACTGTAATAGCATAAAAGCCCGGATAGCACAAAATGATCTCGTCGCGGTTCTCCGCAGCCGGGTCGCCGTCAAAAAAAGCTTCCAGATCGGTATCCAGGTATTCACGGATCATAGGGATCCTGCGGAAAAATTCAATGGTGATCTTTTCTGCCTTATCCTCCATATCCTGAATTTCCTGGGCAGACAGCAGTTCATCCGCCTCCGACTGTACCAGAACTATTTCATCAAAGCGTTCCTTCAGCTGTTCTCTTTTTAAGGAATTTGCAATCTGTTTGCTAAGATGGTATGCAATATCCTCCATAGTGACTGTCAGATGATTGCGTATCTCATAATACCGATACGTCCTGTCTTGGAAATATCCCGGATAGACCACCTGAAACAGCCGATCCGTAATTCCCGTAATGATCTTTTTATCCGGTTCACTGAGGGAATTCATGCTGTCAATGGGACGGTTTTTCCCATAATCCTTCATGATTCCGCAAATGGTTTCCTGTATATTCACTGAAATATAATTCTTCATGTCAACCTCCGAAATATTCTCATTTCACACATCCGATCAGTTCTCTGATATCCGACACCTGATATCTTCTCATATAATCCTCAATGCCTTCGATGACTTCCAGGGTCGTCATGGGATTATGGAAGTTGGCTGTCCCAACAGACACCGCTGTAGCGCCTGCCAGGATAAATTCCAGTGCGTCCTGGGCGCAGGCTATGCCCCCCATGCCTATGATGGGCAGAGATACCGCCTGAGCGGTCTGATAGACCATGCGCACCGCAATCGGTTTGATTGCCGGGCCGGACACTCCTCCGGTTTTGTTGGCCAGGGCAAAGGTGCGTCTGTGAACATCGATCTTCATCCCAGTCAGGGTATTGATCAGGGAAAGAGCATCCGCTCCCCCCGCCTCGGCTGCCCGGGCAGTCTCTGTGATGTCCGTCACATTGGGGCTTAATTTCATAATGACCGGCTGCTTTGCCCGCTTCTTGATTTCTGCAGTGATAGTCTCCACTGCTTTCGGGTTCTGACCGAAAGCAATGCCGCCCTCTTTCACGTTAGGGCAGGATATATTGATCTCCAGCAGATCCACCGGTTCCTCTGCCAGCCGTTCCACCTTTCCGCAGACATTCACGATTACCTTCGTATCATAGTTTTGCAGGAACGGCAGATCCCGGCGGACAAACGTGTCGATCCCGGGATTCTGCAGGCCGATGGCATTCATCATGCCCCCGCAGGTCTCCGCAATGCGGGGAGTAGGATTTCCCGGCCAGGGCACGTTAGCTACGCCTTTGGTCACCACCGCTCCCAGTCGGTTCAAATCCACAAATTCACTATATTCCATACCGGAGCCAAATGTTCCGGAGGCTGTCATCACCGGATTTTTTAATTCTACTCCGGCGATGGTCACTTTCGTACTGATTTCCATATATCCGCTCGCTTTCCGTGTCTGCATTTTTGATTCACCGTTCAGCATCATACTTCTATCTCCGTGGATAAGAATACCGGCCCTTCCTTGCACACTCGCTTATTCTTCACCTGAGAATGTTCATCTACTTCCTTTGAACGGCAGACACAGGCCAGACAGGCCCCGATACCGCAGGCCATCTTCTCCTCCATGGACAGCCAGCACTCGATCTGCTTCTCTTCTGCCCAGGCTTTCAAAGCACGCAGCATTGGAGTCGGTCCGCAAGCGTAAATGACATCTGCCGTCAGAGCATGTTCCCGAATGGCATCCAACACATTCCCCCTGGTACCGCAGCTTCCATCCTCCGTAGCAATAAAAACAGTTCCGCTGCGTTTGAGATCTTCCGTCAGAAACAGTTCATCCCGGTACCCCAGAACGATCTGCTTTTCCCCTTTCAGTTCCCTGGAAAGCTGCACCATTGGCGGAATGCCGATCCCCCCTCCGATCAGAAATGCTTTCTTTCCCTCTTCCATTCTTTCCAGCGGAAAGCCATTTCCCAGAGGGCCCAAAATATCCAATGCATCATCCTGCTCATACCTGGAAAATTCTTCGGTTCCCTTTCCGGCCACACGGTACACGATCCGCAGCTGCCCGTTTTCGGCATTCGCCTCACAGATACTGATAGGCCGCGGAAGTAATCTGCTTCCATCCTTACTGTATACGGAAATAAACTGCCCCGGTCTGGCTGCCCCCGCAATCTTCTGTGTCTGCAGCCACATACTGTAAATTCCGGTGCCAATCTTCTCCTGTTTTATAATTTGTGCCGTCTCTTTGTATTTTTCTGACATGGGATCCATCTCCTTGATTTCATGATTTCAAGAACGCCGAAGCTACACTTTCAGCAGGGGATTGTAACCTGCTGCTGAAAGTTATATCTTTACCGGTTCTCCAGGGCTCCCCTGATATCCGCCACCATATCTTCTACTGCCGCGCGGCTGGCCTGAGCAAAATTCTCCGGGCCGAATTTCGCGTATTTTTCCTGCTTGTATGCCGCGATAATACCACGGGAAGAATTTACGATGGCTCCAAGACCGTCCTCATTAAAGAAATGTACCAGGTCTGCACCTTTTCCGCCCTGAGCGCCGTAGCCGGGAACCAGAATGAAGGACTTAGGCATTACCTTGCGCAGCGCTTTGCCCTGTTCCGGATAAGTTGCGCCCACCACAGCACCAACGTAGCTATAGGTATCGCCCATACAATCTGCGCCCCATTTTGCCACCTGCTCTCCTACCAGTTCATACAGTGGTTTCCCGTCGATCAGTTGGTCCTGAAACTCACCGCTGGAAGGATTGGATGTCTTTACCAGAATAAACAATCCCTTCTTTTCCTGCTTGCAGACATCGATAAAAGGCTTCACACCGTCCGAACCCAGGTACGGATTCACCGTCACAAAGTCTTCATCAAAGCCAGCGTACACGTTGCTGCCCACCTGCACTTTCCCAAGGTGTCCCGTGGCATAGGCTGCTGAAGTGGAACCAATGTCTCCCCGCTTCACATCACCGATCACTACCAGATCCTTTGATTTGCAGTAATCCACTGTTTTCTTAAATGCTTTCAGACCCTCAATGCCGAACTGTTCGTACATAGCAATCTGGGGTTTTACCGCCGGAATCAGGTCATATACCGCATCTACAATTTCTTTATTGTACTGCCAGATGGCCCGGGCTGCTCCCTCCAGGGTCTCCCCATATTCCTTAAATGCTTTCTGCTGAATATGATCCGGAACGTAACTCAACATGGGGTCCAGCCCTACTACGATGGGCGCCTGAGTTTTCTGTATCTTACTGATTAATTTCTGTATCATGGAATGACCCTCTCTTTCCGTATTTCTTTTGAAATTTCCTGATATCTCTGTATCGATCCTATTCTGTCCGATCATCCTTTGGAAACGCTGTATTAATCAGCATGTCCTTGATCGTCGCTATACACGATTTTTCCGCCGCAGATGGTCATCTTCACTTTACCTCTGACCTTCCATCCGTCAAAGGGCGTATTTCTGCCCTTGGACGCAAAGGTATTTTTGTCGATCACATACTCTTCTTTTGGATCGATCAATACTACATCCGCCGCGCTTCCCTCCTGCAAAGTTCCTGCCTCAAGCCCTGCGATCTTTGCCGGCTGATAGCTCATTACCCGTGCCATCTGCATCGGAGTCAGAATATCCCGTTCCAGCAGCTGTGTAACCGTCAGCGGCACTGCTGTCTCCAGTCCCACGATACCAAAAGGCGCCTGCTTCATAGAACGGTTTTTCTCTTCTTCACTGTGGGGCGCATGATCCGTAGCGATGGCATCCAGGATGCCTTCTTTCAAACCTTTCAGCAGCGCATCCCGGTCCGCTGCGGTGCGAAGAGGAGGATTCATCTTGTAATTACTGTCGTCCCCGGGAATGTCCTCACTGGTCAGCGTAAAATGATGAGGGCACACTTCTCCGCTCACTTTCACTCCTGCCTCCTTCGCCAGTCGGATCATCTCCACACTGTCTTTCGTAGAACAATGGCAAAGATGAAGTCTGGCCCCGGTTTCCTTGGCCAGCAAAATATCACGGGCCACGATTACATCCTCTACCGCGTTGGTGATACCACACAGTCCCAACTGCTCTGCCCGTTCATCCGCATTCATCACTCCGTGATTTACCATATGGATATCCTCACAGTGGGCCAGCACGGGAAGATCAAGTTCAGACGCGATCTCCATGGCTTCCCGATAGACCTGGGCGTTCATCACGGATTTTCCGTCCTCGCTGATGGCAGGGATACCCGCCTGTGCCATTCCCCGGATATCGGAAATCACTTCCCCTTTCTGCCCCATAGTGACCGCCCCTACCTGAAGCACATGGATCGGCGCCACCTTTTCTGCCTTTTCTTTTACATATTCCACTTTATCCGGCGTATCGATCACCGGATTCGTATTGGGCATCGCCAAAATAGTGGTGTATCCGCCCCGCGCTGCTGCCATGGCACCGGTCTGGATGTCCTCTTTATAAGTTAATCCCGGATCTCTCAGATGCACATGCAGGTCGATGAGTCCAGGCATCACAAAATATCCAGAGGCATCAATCTGCCTTGGTTCCTCCTGTGCGATCTCGTCCCCGTCAATATGCTCTGCCACCTTGGCAATCTTGCCATCCAGAATCAGCACATCAAAGATGCCGTCCCTTTCTGTGGCAGGGTCTAACAGTCTTCCATTTTTTATCAGAATGTTCATTGTTTTTCCTTTCCCTGTCGCTCCAGCATAAGCTGACGCCCAATCTTACCAGTCAGGTACTCTATCGTGATTTCCACGCAGCAGAGCGCCCCCGCTTTCATGGTCTCCTCAATTTCCTCTTCGTACAGATCCCGATAGTCGTGGGAATATTTCTCTCCGAGAAGAACGGCAGAATGGCGGATCTCCTCGGGATCTTCCAAAATTCTGGCGCGCCCGAAAGCGATCACGCTGCAATACTTCGTCGTCCGTTCTCTGGGCATAACAACATCCTGATCAATTACGCAAAAAGATACTTTATCATTTTTGCGGATGGCATCTACCTTATGGCCCTTCTTTGCCCCGTGAAAACAGATTTTTCCGTCCTCATACGCAAAGCTGACAGGAACCGCATAAGAATATCCATCATCACCTGATAATGCCAGGACTCCTGAAGTCGCCCGGGTCAAAATTTCAATACACTCTTCCTGCGAGATCTGCTGTTTTATGCGACGCATTTCTCGAAACATACACCTGCCCCTCCATTTTTCATTCATCAATACCGCTTACTAACTCTCATTATATGATACCTGTTATAAAAATTTCAAGCCCGATCACGATCAGAATAGTTCCGCCCAAAATACCGGCTTTTCCGGCCAGCCGGGTACCAAATTTTTTCCCGAGACAGACCCCGCAAAGACAGACTGCAAAGGTCGTTACCGCAACCAGTATGGAACAGACCAGGGCCATCTTCCATTCGTAATCTGCTATCGTAAAGCCCACCGACAGTGCATCGATGGAGGTGGCCACTCCCTGTAGTAAAAGTGTAGCCAGGCCTGTTTTCTCTGCGCTTTCCGTTTGCTCTTCTCCAAAACGAATATTTTCATACAGCATTTTGCCACCGATATATCCCAGCAGAGCCAGCGCGATCCACGGTATGAATTTCTCAAAAGCCTGAAAATATCCCACAATGGTGTGTACACAGATCCAGCCGATCATGGGCATGGCAAACTGAAAAAATCCAAACACTCCGGCAATTCCGCACATTTTCCTTCTTCTCATCCCCGGCTCGGCAAGTCCGTTGGCCAGGGAGACAGAAAACGCGTCCATCGCCAATCCCACCCCCAGCAGAATACTGTTAACAAAAAACAATAAATTCCAGCTCATGTTTTTCTATTCCTCTCTTGTACAGGATAAAAGCGAGACTTCCCGCTTAGCTCACATGGGCCTGTGGCACGAAGCAATATAGAAGTCTCGCCATTTTCACAATGCCTTTACCGTATTGTTATATAATCTGCGGAAGAACGTGATCGACAATATGAAAGATACCACTTCCGCGATGGGGAACGCCCACCAGACCAGGGTCACATCTCCCAGTTTCGAAAGCAGGTAGGCCACCGGTATCAATACCACCAACTGGCGTGCCACGGAAATGATCAGAGAATAGTAGCTCTGGGAAAATGCCTGGAAAATGGAACCCATGGCAATACTCGCCCCTGCCGGGATAAAAGCCAGACAGATAATGCGCAGAGCAGGTATACCGATCCGTAGCATCTCTCCTGATGCATTGAACAGCCCCAGCAGAAGAACCGGGATCACCTCAAACACCAGCGTGCCAACCGCCATAATTCCCACTGCCAAAACCATGGAAAACCGCAGCGCCTGTTCGATACGGTCTTTCTTTCTGGCGCCGTAGTTGTACGCCAACACCGGGATCAGGCCATTGTTCAGACCGAATACCGGCATGAAGAAAAAGCTCTGCAGCTTAAAGTAAGCGCCAAACACCGCCGTCGCTGTGGTGGAAAAAGAAGTCAGGATCTGATTCATCAGATACGTCATCAGAGAACCGATAGACATCATCAGAATAGAGGGGATTCCCACAAAATAAATTTCTGTCACTACATTCGCTTTTGGCGTGAGAATACTGCGAAGGGAAAACTGAATCTCTTTATTTTTCTTCAGGTTCAGCGTCATACCGATAATGGCAGCTGCCACCTGTCCCAGAACTGTAGCGTAGGCTGCGCCGGCTACGCCCATCTTCGGAAATCCAAGAAGACCGAAGATCATAATGGGGTCAAAAATAATATTGATGATCGCTCCGGTTCCCTGGGAGATCATGCTGTAGAGCGTCTGCCCTGTGGACTGCAAAAGCCGCTCGAACGTCATCTGGAAGAAGAGTCCAAAGCTCAGGCAGCAGCAAATACGAAGATAGGTTATCCCATACTCCAGAATCTCAGGATTGTCCGTCTGTGAGGCGATAAAGCCCTCTGCGCCAAACAAGCCCACCAACAAAAACGAAATATAACATAGGAAAGTCAGAAACAGTCCGGTATTGGCCGCCTTATCAGATCGGTCAAACCGCTTCTCCCCCAAAGAACGGGATAAAAGCGCATTGACACCCACCCCGGTTCCAGATCCAACCGCGATCATTAAATTCTGAAGCGGAAATGCCAATGTCAATGCCGTCAGAGCATTTTCATTGATCTGAGACACAAACGCGCTGTCCACAACATTGTACAGCGCCTGCACCAGCATAGAGATCATCATCGGCAGAGACATGCTGATGATCAACTGTTTTACAGGCATAACGCCCATCTTGTTCTCTCTCGGTTCCATCCTATGTACCACAATCCTTTCTAGACTCACATACCAGCTTCGCAGGCACCACCAATTAAAAAAGTTCCATGCGTTTTGCCATTATATCACGTCTATATAGGAAGGGCAAGATAGATTCATATATCTCCCAGAGTATCCAAATAATCTCGGATCTCCTTCATCCGGATCTTGCAGTTGCCATGGGAAATATTCACAGGAATATCCTCATCCATTCCCATGACGGACATCTCCGTTTCATGCTCTATATCATAAACCACCACGATCCTGCGCTTGTAATCAATGATCCAGTATTCCCTCACTCCGGCATCAATATATTTTCCCGCCTTTTTGCCGTAGTCCATACGCCTGGACCCGGGCGAGATAACCTCGATCACCAGATCAGGGGCTCCAAACACCCTGCCCTTACGCAGCTTCGACAGATCACAGAGCACCATGAGATCCGGCTGCACCACCGTCCGGTCATCCATGTCCAACATCACATCCACCGGAGAAAGGAGGACCATGCACCCCGGATGGGCTTGCGCGCAGGCCTGAAATTGCAGATGCAGCTGTCCAATGATAATCTGGTGTCTCGTATTGGGCGCCGCCATGTCATAGAATTTGCCATCGATCAATTCCACCCGGCGATCATCCGGAAGAGCCAGATAATCAGCATACGTATATCCGCCTTCCGGCAGCTGATCTTCTGAATATTTTTCCGGCTGATCCTCCAATTCCTCCCAAGTCAAGGGACGTTCCCTCAACAGATCTGATTTCGAGCTATCCGAGCTAGCATAAGGTGATGCCTGTGGAAACAGGATTCTTTCAATCGCCGCCAGTGCATCGCTGCTCGGGGAATAGGCCGCATAGGAAAATATTTTCTGTACTGTTTCCAGCGGTACACCGGACAGGTCTGCTATTTCCTGATCGGTATATCCCAGTTCTTTCTTTCTGTCTTTCAATAGTAAAATATCCTTCATCCATGTTCCTCCTTTTTTATATTAGTTATTATTTTTTATAGTTTTTACATAGTCTCATATTATCATTCCTTGTCTGTATTGTCAATTTGAAAGTTTCATTTTCATTAACGCCAAACGTGGCTCCTATCCGACGGATCAGCATTGGGGCCGTTGCACTAAATGCATACTTTGCTTAATGCGACGGCGGCATGATTGCTCACTGTTCGCGTAAAAAAAGGACTGCCGCCCTGGAATGACTTTCGATTTCATTCTCAGAGCGGCAATCCGCTATGCTATATTCTCGCTTTTCCTTCCTACAGCCGGATAAACCGTTTCACCTGACAAGCGGCTTTGTAGACCGGCGTCTCCAGCTCCTTCACCACAAGTTCCAGATCCTGACGGATGGGAAGTCCCTGAGGGCAATGCTTTTCACACTTGCCGCATTTTTTGCAAAGCGAAGCATTGCATCCGTTTTTCTTCATCGTGGTACACATAAAATATTCCCGCAGGCCGTTGAATCTGTTTTCCGTGTAACGCATGTTATAGCTGCGAAAACACGTAGGAATGTCCACACCGTGGGGACAGGGCATACAGTAACCGCAACCGGTGCAGCCAATCTTTACCTTACGGCCAATTTCGCTCTTTACCTGCTCGATCAGGGCGAAGTCCTCCGCTGTCATCATGCCTGCCCTGGCTTTTCCGGCGCCTATGATATTTTCTTTCACCATCTCCCGGGAGTTCATTCCCGACAGTACCACCGTCACTTCCGGCTGATCCCAGAGCCAGCGAAACGCCCACTCTGCCGCTGTTCGTCCGCTCTGCTCCATGAGTTTTTTCGCTTCCTGAGGCAGAAGATTAACCAACCGTCCTCCCCGCAGAGGTTCCATAATGATCACCGGAAGCCCCTTGGACGCCGCGTACCGAAGTCCTGCACGCCCCGCCTGAGTATTCTCGTCCATATAATTGTACTGGATCTGGCAAAAGTTCCAGGGGTAGGCGTCCACCAGCTGCCGAAACATATCGGTATTACCGTGATAAGAAAATCCTATATTCCGGATCTGCCCGCTGGCCAGCTTTTCCCGGATCCACTCTTCAATACCCAGATCTTTCATCCTTTCCCAGGTGGCGATATCCGTCAGCATGTGCATCAGATAATAGTCAATGTAATCCGTCTGCAGACGCTTTAGCTGTTCCTGGAAGGTTTTCTCCAGCCCTTCTCTGGACTTGATCAGATAGTGGGGCAGCTTGGTAGCGATATTCACCTGCTCCCGGCAATGGTTTTGGGCCAGGATCTTTCCCAGGCACTCCTCACTTCCGGGATAGATGTAAGCAGTGTCCAGATAATTGACGCCATGGCGGATCGCCATCATCACTTCCTGCTCTGCTTTTTGAAACACGATCCTTCCGTATTTTTTCGTGGAACGCATGCAGCCGTAACCGAGAATGGAAAGCTCGTTTCCCTTCTGATCCCTGCGGTACTGCATGGCAATGTTTGGTTTTCGCACGGTTGCATCTGCCATGGATGTTCCTCCTTTCGGGCCTGGGCAGATTTAAATGCCTGACGCATTTCAATTCCTAAGGAATGCCGCGTATCCTTTCTTCGCTTCGTAGATATCCGCCTTGCTGGTGATCTCCATTGGCGCATGCATATTTAAAACCGCCACGCCGCTGTCGATAACCTCCATGCCGTAAAGGGCGGAGATATAGGCGATGGTTCCGCCTCCGCCCGCGTCAATCCTGCCAAGCTCCGCTGTCTGGAATGCCACGTTCGCCTCATCCATGACCTTGCGTATCCAGCCCATATATTCCGCATTGGCGTCGTTGGAGCCGGATTTTCCTCTGGCTCCGGTGTACTTATTGAAGACCAGGCCTTTGCCAAAGTAAGCCGCATTCTTTTTCTCAAAGGCGCTGCCATACAGTGGGTCATAGGCGGCGCTCACGTCGGAGGAAAGCATCCTGGAATTTGCCAGGCATCTGCGCAGCGCAAGTTCGCTGTACTGTCCCATGCAGTTCATCAGCTCTGCAACAGTATTTTCAAAGAACCTGGACTGCATTCCGGTAGCGCCCACGCTCCCGATCTCTTCTTTATCTACCAGCACACAGCAGCAGGTATGCGCCTGAGTTTCTGTCTCCAAAAGCGCTGCCAGAGAAGTATAGCTGCAGACCCTGTCATCCTGTCCGTAGGCCGCCACCATGCTCCGGTCCATGCCGCAGTCTCTGGCTGCTCCCGCCGGAACGATCTCCAGCTCCGCAGAAAGGAAATCTTCTTCTTCCATTCCGTATTTTTCTTTCAGAATTTTCAGGATACCGGCTTTCACCGCATCCTTCTGAACTTTGTCTTTCTTTTCCGATCCCTCCTGCGCATCTTCCTCATCTTTTTCAGGAACCAGCGGACGGCTTCCGATCAGCACATCCAGATTTTCTCCCTCAATGACTACTCTGGCCTTCTTTTCCAACTGCTCCCCGGACAGGTGGATCAGAAGATCTGTGATGCAAAAAACCGGATCTGAGGGGTCCTCGCCGATGCACACCCGGGTCACCGTGCCATCTTTCTTTGCCACCACGCCATGGATGGCCAGCGGGATCGTCACCCACTGATACTTCTTCACACCGCCATAATAGTGGGTATCCAGATAAACCAGCTCCGTATCCTCATACAGCGGATGCTGTTTCAGGTCCAGTCTGGGAGAATCGATATGCGCTCCCAAAATCCTCATTCCCTTACTTATGGGTTCTGTGCCGATCAAAAACAGGGCCACCGCTTTTTCCATGCACACTGCGTAAACCTTATCTCCCGGTTGTAGCTGCTTTCCTTCCTGAAGCACTTCCTCCAGACTCTGATAGCCCGCCGCTCTGGCCTGGCGAAGGGTTTCTTTTACACACTCCCGCTCCGTCTTTCCGTTATCTAAAAATTTCCTGTAGTCCGATGCCAGTTTTTCCAACTCCTGGCACTGTTCTTTCGTGTAAGATTTCCATACATTTTCCCGATTCATTTTTATTGCTTCCTTTCCTTACCAGTTCTTTCAAAAAATGTCATGGTGTTTCCGCCATTTCACTGCTGGTCTTCGTCTCCTGGATGATCTGCTGCAGTTCGGACATCATCTCCTCATCTTTCAAACGGAACTTGATCTCCACACGCCGGGAAGCATCCATATCCACCTGTCCGTTTTCGTCCAGAATAGGGTTGCTCATGGACCGCCCGTTGGCGGTTAGTTTCTCCCTCAGAATACTGCTCTCCTGAGCTGTCAGGAAGGAATCCTCGGAATATACCAGATATTCCGCCACTGCGTAAGCCCTGCGCTGAGAAAGACTTAAGTTTGTGATGTAGTCTCCCTGGGTATCCGTATAACCATCAATGATAACCTCCGCCAGGTAGGGTTCATACTCCTCGCTAAGAAGCACTTTGCAGTATACCGGCAAGATCTGTGCCAGGATTGCCTGACCCTCCTGTGTCAGTTCGCTCTCGTTTAGCTCAAACAATACGCTGGAATCCAACACGATAGCTCCGGTCTGATAGTCAATATCCACGTTGATCTGATTCGTCTTGAACTCTTCGTTCAAAGACGCGATCAGGTCCGCTTTCACACCGATGATCTGATCGATCCTTGCCTGCTGCTGGGTCATCAGCGCGTTCTGCTCATCCAATTTTGCCTGACTAGCCGCCAGGGCCTGATCCCGCGCCTCCAGTTCTTCCTCCTGAGACGCCAGCAGCGCATTTTGCTCATCCAGCTGCGTCTGGCTGGCTGCCAGATCCTTTTCTTTCTGGGAAAGCTGCTTCGCCTGCTCATCCAAGGTACTTTGCAGCGCGATCAGCGCAGCTGCCTGTTCATCCAAAGTAGTCTGCTGGGAAGCCAGCTGACTGGCTTGCTCGTCCAACTGTGTCTGTGACAGATCCAGCGCATTCTGCGTCTGGAGCTGCTTCGCCTGCTCCGCCAGTTTCTCCGTGTAGTTTTTCTGTGCCTGCATCAGGCACACCGCCATGATCAGCACGAAGAGAAGAAGCAGGCCGGACATCATATCAGAATAGGATCTCCAGACATTGTGGCTGGACGTATCCTGCATTTTTCTTCTATTAACTTTTTTCATACGCAAGCCTCCAAATTTACGATGCTCTCGTTTATCATTCGCATTCTTTAACGGAACAATCCACGCTTATTCTGTTGACGCTGCTGCTTTTCCATCATAGCGATCAGACGTTCCATCCTTTCTGTCAGCTGTTCCACATCCGCCGCCTCTTTTTGAGGAGAAGCGTTCTCCAACTGCTCCGTCACCGCCTCCAGAGTTCGTGCGCTGATATCATTGATCTGAGCCATTTTTTCCATAACCTTTGCCATATAATCCACGAAGTCCGCCAGATGCTCCTGCTGCAGTTTCAGCGCCGCCAAAGTTTCCTGCTGGCTAGTGCTGGAGGCCTTCATTGCCCGGGTCATCTCCCTCTCCCCTGCCAGGAAATCGCTCTGGAACTTGGCCTGTGCCTGGGACATCACCTGATTATACTCTTTCTGCATCTTGTTGGATTCCCGAAGCAGAACCCTCATTTCATTAAACTCCGTCAGCAGCTCTTTCTTCATACTGCCCATCACCTGCTTGGAGATGTTCTCCAGGAGCTGTTCCTGATTCAGCGTAACCACCTGAGTAAAATTATCCATGGTCTCATTCATGTGATCCATGGCCGGAGCAACGTAACTCTCAAAGCTTACTGCCATCTGCTCCGCCATACCCTCGGTCATTTCCTGCATGATTCTTGTCTGTTCTTTCTGATTCGCAAGTACATGATTCATAGCTGTTGCATCCGTAGGCGTCACCGCGCACAGATAATACTTGTCCAGGAAATTGTCCAGACTCTCAGACACTCTGGAGAGAGCGCCCCGCAGCCAGTAGGAAAATACCATAGACAGCGTAATTCCGTAGATAGAAGTGATAAATGCCACCTTGATACCATCCACCAATGACGATACAGAGGAAGTCATTGCCTCGTAAGTCTGGGGATCAAACCCCCGCAGCCCCCAAACCAGACCTACAAAAGTACCTAAAATACCCAGGCTGGTCAAAATGTCCGGCACCATCTCCACCAGTTTCCGATGGGTATAATTGTTGATCTCATATTCTCCGATATAGTCCCCGATATCACAAGGACTGTTTGTCTTTCTTAAATAAGCCAGATACTCCTGATACTTTTTGTCCAGATACTCTACTTCAAACAGCTTTGCTCCCGGCACGGTGATCTCCGCTATACTTCCTTTATTGCGGTAGATGCCCATCAGCTTCTGGGAAGCCAGATCCAGCCCCCTGACAGTACGGTTGATCCTGTAAAAGCCAAATCCCCAGGCAAAACTCATGATTACCAGCATGATGCCCCGCGTCTATGGCAAGCATCGTAATAAAGACACAAACCCCGGCTGCCAGTATAGCGGTCAACACATTTGAAACTTTTCGCATAGTATTTCCCCTCTCGTGTATGATGTATCTGATATGTTTTTACCCTGTTATTTTTACCTTCCCGGCCTTACTCCATGTACTGTAATACGTTTTTCCGCTCTCTTTCTTGTAAGTTCGGATGCGCACATAGTAGGTTTTCCCCTTTTTCAGCTTGCTGATGGTCTTTGTCAGGGTACCGGCCTTTATCTTTTTTGTTTTATATGTCTTAAACTTACTGCTGGTGGAATACTGCAGCTGATACCCGTCAATATTCTTTACCTTTTTCCAGGAGACCGTCATCTTCTTCCCGTTGACTGCCCTCAGTTTCTTCAGCGCCGCGGCCTTTGGGTTGATCTTAAAAGTGATCGTTTTTGTTCCCGTGTAGGAACCTTTTCCGGTTATGGTGATGATCGCTGTCCCAATTTGTTTATTATTGGAGTATGCGATGGAGTAGTCCTGGCCGTTCACCAGTTCTGCAGTCCCGTCTTTAACTGTAACTGCCGGCTTCTTTGCTTTTCCGGAATATACCTGCGCTTCCACTGGAGAATACTCCAGAGCTGCCACTGATTTTGGGGTTATCGTAAAGGATACCGTCTTGCTTCCGGAATAGTTTCCTTTTCCCGTGACAACCGCATAGGCGGCGCCTGCATTCAGATTATTCCGATATGCCACCGTAAAATCACTGCCCTGCTTCAATGTGCTCGTTCCAAATTTCACCGTAACAGACGGCGTGATTTCCTTTCCTGTATAAACCTGCGCAGCGATAGAAGAAATTGCGGCATTTGCAATACTGTCACCGATATCGCAGCGGATACAACGTCCATTCTCAAAAGAGTGCCCCAGCGGCCTGGTGAAATCTGCCTGATAACTGTCATCGCATCGGCCGCAGGTGTACGTGGTATAACCGTTCTCCAAACAGGTGGGATCTGTCACCGTCTTCTGGTAATCATGTCCCAGCGGCTCTGTGAGATCTGCCTGATAGCTGTCACCGCACCGGCCGCAGGTGTACGTGGTATAACCGTTCTCCAAACAAGTGGGATCTGTCACCGTCTTTTGGTAATCATGTCCCAGCGGCTCGAGAATTTCCGAATATTCGCTACCACAAAAGATACATTGATATTTTTTATATCCTTCAACAGTACAGGAGGGTTCCGACACGGTTGTTTTATAGTAGTGTCCAAGGGCTTCTTTTCTATTTTCCTGATAACTGTCCCCGCAGCGGCTGCAGGTATATATCGTATAGCCTTCTGTTGTACAAGTTGGAAATATTATTTTTTTTTCATAGGCATGTCCCAAAGCCTCATCTTCAGTCTGGTACTCTGCGCCGCAGCGCGTGCAGACATATTCTGCATGACCTTTCTCTGTACATGTAGCCTCCGCAATGGTTACGGAATAGTTATGACCCAGCACTTCACAGAGATGTATTTTTTCCGTTTCCAACAACGGATAAGTAAATGTTTTCGTGCTTGATGACCCGCTGAAATTACCGGAACTTGTCCTTCCGGAAGTGATATTTCCCACCATGAAATATTTATAGGATGCCTTATTCCCGGCATCATCCCAGGTCACGTCTGTCAGATACCATTTTCCATTGATAAGCACGCCGTTCCACATGTGCCCGATCGTGGTTCCTCCCTGCACTACGGTTCCGCCGATCAACACACAGGGAATGCCAAACTGATCGCAGATCACCTTATATGCTCTGGCGTACCCCTCGCAGACTACGCCGACTCCCACTCGATCCAGAAATCCTCCTGCAGATACAAAAATACGGAAATCATCATATCCTTTATTTGTCCCGTGTTCTGATACATATGCATTGTATCGGCTTAATCCGCTGTTATCATAATATAGTCTCTCACACAGATAATCGTGCGCTGCCATCGCCAGCTCCAGTTCATCTGTCCTGCCGTTTCCATCGTAATCCGCCCCGGCTGCTATCTGTGCCGCCGTTTCCGCGACTGCCGCGTCATAAGCAGAAATCAGGCCGTCCGCCCCGTCAAATGCCAAATTGGGCGTATACACTACCTTTGCCAGATAGCCGACCCACTTGTTCTGTTCCCTGTCATAATACTTTCCGGGCGCAACAGAATAACCTCCTCCTCTTATCCAGAAAATTTCAGAATGATCGTACTGAAATGCATCGCCGGATGATTGCATCGCATACAAAGCCTGAGCATAATAATCCTTATACTCCTGAGCCGAGCGATCGATCAGGTATGATCCGCTGCTATCTTGGTAAACCGTTGCGTCAAACGTGATCGGGGTGGTATTCTTATCAAAGGTGACCACCAACTGTCCAGTGCTTCTGCCGGTCACATAATATTCTACCCTTTTTTGATACAAAACCGCCGCTGCTCCGCTCAGCTGGTTTCCAAAGCACCCGTCATAACTCTCCAGACTGAAAGCGCGCATCAGTCTTTTGGCGCCGGAACCCGTGGTAATGACATTGTCCGGCACCACTGTGGCGTCCTCTAATTCTACGGTGTCCGCTTCCTCCACCGAATCGAAATCACCCGCCAGGGTTTCCGCTGTGAGATCCTCGATGATATCATCAAATTCACTGCTGTCATTGTCCTCTATGATCCCATCCGCTTCCTCGGTCTCCTGTTCATACGAATCGGATTCATCAAAAGCGTCTGCATCTTCTCCACCACTTCCACCGTCTGTCCACGCTTCGTCCGAATCCCATGTCCAAGGGTCTTCCTCTGAAGCCTGTTCTTCCTCAATAACAACCTCTGATCCAACTGCTTTTCCGCCCTCTTCCCCTATCAAAACGTCTTCTTCCGCATACGCCGCGCTCCAGGGCTGTACCAACAGTCCGGCAGTCAGCAATATTGCGATCCATCTTGTCTTCATCGCAAACCTCTTTCTCTCCATTATCCCATGCTTTGCAATTTCTGCTTACAGTTTACCAGAGAATCCGCATTTTGCAAGGACTCACCTGCTTTTTCCTCACGATTTCACAGAATTTTTAAAAATATGGGGCTGTCCCACTAAATGCATAATTTGCATAAATATAGCTTTCTGAGAGTCTCGTCATGCGTTGATACTTCCTGGCTGCAAGCCTATGCGCAGCAGGCAGGTTAGTATCCACTACGCATGGCGGGCAGCGAGAGCGCTCTTCAGAAAACTATATTTATGCTTTAAAATGCTTAGTGCGACAGCCCCTCTATTTTGTTCTAATAATTTCTTATATTTCCTAAGGAAACGCATCCATCATCGTTTCCTTCGTGCTACACTTATGACCAATATCTGACGATCTTGACCGGCGTTGTGTAATTATACGGTGAAATTTTGATACCTCCCAACGGGTATGCCTGGGAATTGCTGGCGTGCACTATGTTTCCGCTGCCTATGTAGATACCAACATGGCTGGCATAACTGGAAGATCCGTAAAATACCAGATCCCCCGGCAGCATGCTGTCTGTGCTTACTGTCACCGCCTTTTTGTACCCGGCATTGATATAGGTCTGGCTCGGCCCCTTCATCTGATCGTCCGCCACCCGCAGCAATTTAATACCGTAGTTGGCAAATACCGTCTGCACAAACCCGGAGCAGTCCGCCCCGTTTGTCAGGCTTGTGCCGCCATAAACATATGGATTTCCCACATACTTGATGGCAAACTTTGCTATCTTCGATCCTGTAGTGCTTCCTGAAACGCTGATGGTCTTCTCAGCAGTTACAACACCGCTGGAATTGATGGTATATTCCTTATCTCCAACTGCCAATGTCAGGCTTTTCGCCAAAATCCCCGTGGGATAGAAATAGTACTTTTTACTATCCAGCACCTGAAGACCGGTCACTGCCGCTCCGTCAGAACTGAAATAATATGTACTCCCATTGACGGTCTGCCATCCCTTCAGCATATTTCCGTTGGAATCATAACAGTAGGTCTTTCCGTTTTTCGTCTGGAGTCCCACCGTGAGTTTCTTATTAGGATCTCTGGCTCCATCCGCTCCTACATAGTAGGTGCCAACCCACTTGTTGACAGCCATTTTTCCATTGCTTTCAAAGTAGTAATACTTTGAATTGCAGGTAATCCATTTGGCTTTGGCCGCCGCTCCATCACTCTCAAAATAGTACGTGGCTTTGTCGACTGTCTGCATGGTGTTTTTAGCCATACGGCCATTTGTAGTATCAAAATAATACAGCTTGCCGCTGATAGTCTTCAGCCCCTTGTAGAGCTTCGCGTCACTGCCAACATAATATTTTCGGGAATTTTTTGTAAACCATTTGCTCACAAACAGATAGCCCTTGGAAGAATGCGCGTAGTAAAGATCATTACCGTACTTAATCCACCCCTTCAATAATTTTCCGGCATTATTGCGGCTGAAATAATAATACCTCTTACCTACCTTTGTCACACCGATGCATCTTGCGCCATCCGCGCCGACATAGTAGGTATTGTTCTCCAGCCAGGTGTTTGTCTGCAGAACACCATTCTTATCAAAATAGTAATACTTGTTACTGATCTTCTGCCAGCCGGTCAGTCGCACGCCCGTGCTCGTATTGCAGTAATATCGTTTTCCGTTGACCGTGATCCATCCGGTGGCCATCGCGCCGGAGCTTTGGAGATATTTCTTTTTCTTCCATTTGTTTGTCTGAACAACACCCTTGGAGCTGGCATAGTAGGTATATTTTCCTACCGTAAACCAACCTGTCTGCAGCACGCCTGTGCTTTGGTTCAGATAATATTTTTTACCGGACAGAGTCATCCAGCCAAATACTTTGTTTCCGTTCTTATCGTAATAACATTTCTTTCCGTTTTCTGTGATCCAGCCGTTCTTCAGACCGGTATACCGTCCGTCATCGCCAACCCATTTGCCGTCGATCCACTGCTTCACAGCCATGGTCCCGTCTTTCTGGAAATAATAATCTCCGATCCACTTATCTTGGGCCAGCACACCGGTACCACTGTCCCCATAATAGACTTTTCCATTTACTTTGATAAAGCCTTTCTGAAGGGCGCCATTGGGACTAAAATAGTACATCTTATTCTTGATAGTCCGCAGACCTGTACGCATCACACCTTTACTGCTAAAGAAAAATTTCTGTGTGATATCATCTACCTTGATCGTCTGCCAGCCGGTTCTGCGGATACCGTCTGAACCTAAATAGTAAACTTTATTATTAATATTCTGCCAGCCGGTACGCATTTTTCCGTCCGTACCAAAATAATAGTATTTTTTTTCTATTTTCTTCCAGCCGGTCTGCATCACACCGTTTTCATTGAAATAGTAAGCCGCCCCCTGGATGGTATGCCACCCCACATAATATCCTGGTGAAGATTTTGTAGTATAAATCATCCCGTTGGCTGTATTTTTCCAGGCTGCCTGCGCTGTGACCGGCAGAAAAGCCATGATCAGAAAACATATCAACGATATAGTTATGTTCCTCTTTTTCATATTACTGACCATCCCTTGTTTCCAAAAACATTCTCCGTCTTCTGCGGCAAGAAAATTTACAATTCTGTTACATCTTATTTAAATACTACTAAATATTTGTAATATTGTCAATACCAATGTTACCATGGGGGCCTCAAATATCATTCTATTTTGCTCGGTAGTTTGACAGCCTAATTTCATTTTCCCACGTATAAAGCTAATAATAGCTTTATTTTTTGTCAAATCGAAATTATTAGTTACACGGTATGGATAGATATAGTACAATAGAAATAGGTGATTATTATGAGACTTGGATGGGCTAAACTAAGTTCAATATCGAACTCTGCTCCTGGATAGGCCTTGGTATGAATGAGCAAAGGCGCTTCAATGGTGGCTATCTGTTCCTTCAGGATGTTTATTATGTTCTTGGCTTACACAAAATATGCCGCGCGATCTCAAATTGCCATCCGTATGAGTATGATCTCAACGACATACTCTCACGCCTTATCTATACCAGGATCCTTTTCCCGTCATCAAAAAAGAGCCGCTTTGAAGAAGCGAAACGTTTTTTAGAGCAGCCGTCTTTTTAAAAACAGCTCCAGCATTCAGAATCGAAACACGCAGGTGATCTACTACGACTGCACGAACTTCTATTTGAGATCGATACTGCCGAAGATGACAAGCAGTTTGGCAAGAGTAAAAAAAACCGCCCTCTCCCTATCGTAGGAATGGGCCTGTTTATGGATATGGATGGCATACCCATTTCTTTTTCCATCTATCCCGGAAACAGAAATGAGCAGACTACCATGATACCGTTGGAGGAAAAAATGCTCTCGGACTTTGATATGTCAAAGTTCGTAGTCTGCACAGACGCGGGACTGTCTTCTGCCACCAACAGAGTTTTTAACTCCCATGAGGGCGAGGACGGAATGCGTGGATATATCACAACGCAGCCGATCAAGACCCTGAAAGAATTCTTACAGGAATGGTGTCTGGCTGACGATGGCTGGTTCCTTGACGGGGATGAATCAGGAAGAAAATATAAAATATCGGAATTAATCGAAGAAACGGATAAGGATAAGATCTTCTACAAGACAAGATGGATCAAAGAGGAAGACCTGGTTCACACCGATCAAGGTGACCGAAAAGAGATCATTGAGCAAAAACTTGTTGTTTCTTACTCCATAAAATACCGCAACTTCCTCCGGCATGTACGCGAAAGACAGATAGAACGGGCGAAAAAGCTCGTCGAATCCGGATATACATCTTCCGGGAAGAAAAAGCAGAATGACCCTAAGAGCTTCATAAAGACCGACCATGCCACAAAAAATGGTGAGGTGGCTGACATAGCAGAGAGTTATATTGACCAGTCCGTCATCGAAAATGAAGAATGTTTTCGGATCATGAAGGCCGACTTTCAGGCCCGGCCTGTATATCTAAACTGTCAGGGTCGAATTCTTGCGCACTTTATAACTTGTTTCATCGCACTGATTGTATACCGGTATCTTGAAAAGAAACTGGATAATAAGTACACGGTCGATCAGATTCTGCCCACTCTGTAGGAGATGAATTTCATAAAGTATGAAGAAAGGGGATATCAGCCAGTTTTTACGAGAAGCGAACTAACCGACGCCCTGCATGAAGCATTTTGCTTTTGCACATCCAAACAGATCGTACCCATTGCCAAGATGAGAAATATTTTCTCAAAGACGAAAAAATAGGAGGCGTAACGTGCATTCATAAAATGAACAGAAGTCCCGAAAGCCGCCACCAGAGCGGGTTTCGGGACTTTTTCCCTTAAAATGCTGTCAAAGACAGGAATATAAACCATCTCGACTGTCAAGGGAAATTTGGTTATTTAAAATTTGTCGAGTCGCCCTCATATCCCATCGTATTCCGTTTCACGATTTTTCCGTTTACGATGTCAAACACATGCCATTTTGTTCCTGCTTTATTCGGAACGCTGTACGATGCAATTTGTCTGCTGCCTTTATATACGATGACTCTCGCTCTGGAACCGGCCAGCGCTTTTGAGTAACTGTAGGAGCGATTGGTATAGTCATGTATATAATAGCGGTAGGTTCCTGTCGGAGCAACGTCAAAATTGATCGTCACGGTTTCCGGACCATAACTGGTCGTATCATCCACGTCCAAGTTCGCAATCACCTGTCCGTTGCGATACGCATTCTTATTGCGGTAATAAACGTGGAACTCTCCGCCATACCCTGTGGGACCAGTCAAATGAGCATCAAGATCTCTTGGAGTGCTTCCCCATGTCAGAACAACGCGGTAGCGCCCGTTGGCAACCGGCTTACTGATACTTGTCTCCAGATAGTTGTATGACTTCTTCTTGGAACAACTTGAATTGATATATGTGGTCACATACGACTTTCTGGACACCTGAATCGTGTATTGCCCAGCGGCAAGTTTCACGCTGTACGAGCCGTTTGATTTTGTTTTCGCGGTAGCATATACCTTTCCGTTTTTATTGTTATAACCTTTTCTGAATTTGAGCGTGGCTTTGGAAATCGGGGATCCGTCTACACTGTCCGTGATTTTTCCACTGAACTTATACTTCTTCTCCGATGCTGCAGAAACGGTAACTTTGCATTTTGCTTTGAATTTCCCTGCAACTACTGTCACAGTGGCTGTTCCTGGTTTCAGACCCTTTATTACCCCCTTCGAATTCACAGAAACCACTTTCGCATTATTGGATTTCCAATATATTGCAGCCTTTGCGCCGCTTGGATTCAGCTTTGCCTTTAAGGTGTAAGTCTGTCCTTTCAGAAGATTCACAGATGTCTTATTCAGCATTACAGATTTTAACTTGGGGGCGACGATGACACGGATGGTCCTTTTTTTGTTTCCCACTTTTCCGGTAATGATCGCTGTACCGTTTGACTTTCCTTTTACGACACCGTAAGAATTTACCGTGGCAACGCTCTTTTTACTGGACGTCCAGGCAGATTTCTGCAGCTTGCTGCCCTTCGCAATTCCAAGAGAAACCGTCTTCCCTTTCGGAATGATCACTGTCATGTAGGTTTTTGCGGATGCCTTTCCGGCTGTCAGCGGCATGATCAAAACCATCATGAGCAATAACACAAGACCTCTTAATTTCTTCATATAAACCTCCCTCTGTGCAGAAACACAATATCCATAAGTTATTATAATTATATAGTATTTTAGTGCATTTGTAAATATAAATGGCTAAATATTCAAAGGTTCTTTATATATTTTAGATAAAAGTCAGGATCACCGACTTAGCCCGGTAGTTTGACAGCCTAACTATAGTTTGTCACGTTCAAAGCCAGTAATGGCTTTATTTTTTGTCAAATTGTGAATTTATAGTTGCAAGGTATGGGCAGATATGGCACAATGAAAGCGGGTGATTATTATGAGACTTGGATGGGCTAAAAAGGTAATTCCATTTCCTACTATGTACCCTGAACTTCCTAAGTTTTTCTCACTCAAACGACGTTTTTAATTTTTCGGCCCCGATAAAACGGGGCTTTTCTTTTTCTCCTGGCATGATTGTTTCCAGGAGCGGCTTAGGGACTATCATCATGTTCTCGCAATACGGATTAAAGAGAAGTCCGGCTATCACATCCTTGTTAAAGAAGTTGTTCAGGATATCTCTTATCGATGCTACGGCCCAACCATCACTTTGCCGAACTGATTTCGCAGCTTTTTTACTTGTGTAACAGATCATGTACCGTCCGCCATCAAGCTCAATGTAGAGATCTTTCAGTTCCCGGATCGCGGCGGGTACCGTCATGTAATTCGGCTTCGTTTCCAGTTTCTCCAGTTCATCCTTCAGCAGTGTATACATCCTGCAACGCACGATCAGCGCTATGAATTCGGTGAAGATCTTTCCTGCCGCCGCTTCATCAGACTGAACCCGCAAGCTCTTGTTCCCCAGATAACTCTTATCTCCGGAAAACAGCTTTTCTGACGCATCTCTGCTTTTGTATAACTCCAACGCCTCTCTGGCAGACATCTTTTTGCGAAAAGGAAAACACCGTCTTCCTCATGTATAAAAAGTTCAAAGTACTGACGGTATCCTTCCCCGATCGTGACGGCTTTTCTTTTCAACTTTCCAAGGTGCGCCGCCATGCGGTTAATCTTTGCTTCGACCTGTTCCCGCTGGGCGCTGGCCTTCTGATCGGAATAGTACAGATGGAAATACCTCTCTTTTTCATCCGAAGCATACAGCTGATCCCGGATCGTTATGCCATACGTCTTGTATTTCCGGATGCTGCATTCTCTCTTATTCTCAAATGTTCCTTTGTTTTCAAGGATCAGCCCGCTGACAAATGATGCCATTCCCTTGACCACGATCACGAAATCATACCCGCACCGATCCATGTATTTAATGTTTTCTTTGCTGAGGTATCCACGGTCCAGTATAAACCCGACCCTCTTATAGCCGTATCCCCTTGCCTTTTCCAACATGAACTGCAGTTGTGAGATATCAACGATGCTTCCGGGATACTGTTCATAAAAAAGCGGTTCTCGGTTGTTTGTATCATAAGCAACTGCGTAGTTGAAAATCGGCAGATCCCTGGGATCTTTTGCATGCCCGAATTCAACCATCTCAATGTCGCCGGCCTGGCAGTTCTTATTAGTCGAATCATAAGAAATATAGATCTTTTCTCTGTGATCCCTGGTCGCATTCCATTCATTCAGGAATCCTACACTCTGGTCATCCGTAATGGAAGCAAAAAAATCAGAGATCTTCGTGTCACTGTATATATGCATCTTCTCCGTAAGAAGAGGATGATTATACGCATACATCGGATAATACTGTCCGGCATTGTTCTCACAGATGATTGAATATGCACACAGGTCAAGGAATAACCCACAGTTTTTTGTTCCCAGGTATTTCATGAGCATCTGAGGAAGGTTGTAATCCTCCATGATCTTCTGAATAACCAGGAACGCACCGATGCGCAGGCAGCTGCTTCTTGAAGCATCCCTTTTTAATTCCGGAAGATTTGTATCGCCAAAGTATTTCAGAAAGTTTTCGTTCGGGATCATCTGCGCAGGATTCCCGGGAATCTCTTTCCCAATGATCTTGTGATTCGGTATGTTGTACTTCCGGTCAGCGTGATATTTTCGACTCACGACATAGCGGATATATATCGTATTTCCCTTTTTAAAACGTCCTATCTTTCCGGGTAAATCCGGTATCGGAATCGTGAAATCCAGATACATTTGGCACCTCATTTGGCTTAATAATTAAGCGCTACTTATTACTCGTTATTATACCATTTATCTGGATTCTTCACAACTGTTTTTCCCAGAACCCCCGCTATTTTCCTGACTTTTTTAGTTTTACTCACTCCCGATTATCATTGAGTGAGAAATCTCGCAGGAAGTTCAGGAAATATTTTCTGACAGACGAAAAAAGGAGGCGTAACGTGCATTCATAAAATAAACTGAAGTCCCGAAAGCCGCCACCAGAGCGGGTTTCGGGACTTTTTTCCTTAAAATGCTGTCAAAGACGGGATATTGTCAATACCAATGTTACCATGGGAGCCTCAAATATCATTCTATTTTGCTGTTTCTTTGCCCCCCACTTTTACAAATACGCTTGACAAATTCCAAATGTCTGCGACAATGAAATACAGCCTATAATAAAGATATAAAGGAGACCATCTATGCGTTTGAGAAATATACCAGGATCCAGAGAAGCCATTGCCGCCAGCGAATATGTCATCCATGAAGATGTGATGGAAGAGAAGCGCGGCTGCTGGCAGGAAGTGTTTGAGAATGCCAATCCGCTTTATATTGAGGTGGGTATGGGAAAGGGGAAATTTATTACGCAGCTGGCCCAGTCTCATCCCAACGCCAACTACGTAGGAATCGAGAAATACTCCAGCGTGCTTTTGCGCGCTCTTGAAAAGAGAGAACTTCTCCCCGACCTGAAAAATCTGCTGTTTCTTCGCATGGACGCGGAGGATCTGCCGAAGGTCTTCGGAGAAAATGAGGTGGACGGTATCTATTTAAATTTTTCTGATCCATGGCCCAAGGAGCAAGGAATTTCTGGCCCGCTATGACCACATCTTAAAACCGGAAGGAAAAGTGGAGTTCAAAACAGACAATCGATCTTTGTTTGATTTCGCTCTGGAGCAGGCAAAAGAAGCCGGTTGGATCATCGATGCCTTTACCTATGATCTGCATCATGATGACGTGATGATGGAAGGAAATGTCATGACAGAATATGAGGAGCGGTTCTCGGCCCAGGGAAACCCGATCCACAAAGTGATACTGCACCGGGAACGTTAGACTGGATTTACTCATATATTAAATTAGATGTTTCCTTCAACTGACGCCACAAATTGGAGGCCCTCATGGTCCATAAAAATAAATGGCAGGAAATGCTTTACCGCGCCACATATGATAAGCCCGGCTTGAACCGCCGGGCTTTTGCTTTCAAAAAATCTTTGGATGAAGTGAAAAAAACATTGCAGGAAAAAGGAGCGCCCCGAAAAAAGCATTAAACATCGTTCAGAGTAAGGCCTTTCTTCGACAGACGGTACTGCATATACAACTCCGCCAGATATCCAAGTGTAGCAACCACCGGCACGCCAAGGAACATTCCCGGCACACCGAAAAATTTGCCGCCCAAAGTGATTGCAAAAATAATCCACAGAGGTTTCATGCCTGTAGAATTTCCCAACAGCTTCGGCCCCAAAATCAGACCGTCAAACTGCTGCAATGCCAGAATCATAATAGCAAAAATAAGCGCTTTGATGGGATCCACACTCAGAATGACGATGATGCCGGGTATTGCGCCAATAAATGGCCCGAAGTAGGGAATCATATTGGTAATACCCACAAATACACTGATCAGCAAAATGTATGGCAGTCGCAAAATCGTCATCAGCACTGCACACAAAATACCAATGATAAAGGAATCGATCATCTTGCTCACAAGGTACCGGCTGAAAATATTGTTGCATTCCTTTAAGATGTCTTTTGTCCTTGCCAGTTTTCTCTGTGGAACAAAAGCACACAGCACAATTTTTACCAATCTCTTCAAAGAAGCCTTTCCATACAACATATAAACAGATACCACCAGAGCGATCAGAAAGTTCGCCAGCCACTGTGCCACAGATACAGAGGCTGTATAGAGTACCGGTATCAGTTCTCCCGACATTGATTTCAGGCTTGATGTCAGATCAGGCTGAATATCCTTCAGCATAGTGATGATGGAACTGAAATCCACCTCGGGAAAGCGCTCCTGCAAAGAACTCACCCATTCCAGCAAAGAGCGGTACACCGTCGGTATGCTATTCACCAGATCCGCCAGATTTCGCACCACCTCAGGCAACACATAGATCAGTATAGTGATCAGAAGTCCCAGTCCTAACAGATATACGATAAACATGGAAACCACCAGCACCACTTTTTCGTTTATACGCTTCATTTTTGTCTTTTTTAAAAGCTTTGTGAGGAAACTGCTCACCACCTTTACAAAAGGGTTTAAAATGTACGCGATCAAAAGCGCGATGAGGAACGGCCCCAGCGCCCGGACCAACCCGCCAAAAAAAGCCCTAGTCTGATCAAGGGATATAATGGCTTTAATAATGGCGGTACACAATATGACAAGCACGAAAGTGTAGACACAGACCGTAAAATACTGGTCATTCTTTATAAATTTCTGACTCTCTTTTCTTTTCTCCTGCATTTTTCTCTCCCACAAATGAGTAATATAGACTCGCAAAAATGCTTCGCAAAATCTGCCGAAGCTGCTGCGCAGCTTCTGTATTATAGACTCGCAAAAATGCTTTGCATTTTCGCTCGTTAATCTATCTGCTCCTTTGGAG
>CACYXH010000068.1:50368-56076 GCA_902778245.1 uncultured Lachnospiraceae bacterium
CAAAAATGCTTTGCATTTTCGCTCGTTAATCTATCTGCTCCTTTGGAGCTTTGCATCTTTCGCTTCGCAAAATCTGCCGAAGCTGCTGCGCAGCTTCTGATAGATTACATTATAAAAGTGAGAAGCAGTACATGCAAGAAAAAAATAATAATTATAGCGTCTTTGTACGATATAGCCGAATAAGAAACTCTGTTCCCTGCCCGGCCTTGCTTTGTACCGAGATGGTTCCATTCTGGTTTACGATGATCTGTTTTGACAGGGCAAGTCCGATGCCGATTCCTCCTGCATCCGGTTTTTTCCCACTATAAAAGCGGTCAAACACATACGGAAGATTCTCTTTTGCAATACCCGTACCGGTATCCCGGATAAAGATATCCGTCGCGACATTGGACTGCTTCACATTGATGCGGACACTTCCTCCCTCCGGCGTATGCTCCAGACAATTTTTTACAATGTTTAAGATTGCTTCGCTCATCCAGTGTACATCGCAGGAAACCTGTGTTCCTTTCGGAACCTCTTTTTTCAGGTCTATGCCTTTGACATCCGCCAGCACCGCCAGCGTTTCAAAAACCCCCGACAGCAATTCTTCCAGATCCACCCACTCTTCCTTCAAGAGCAATACTCCCGCATCCAATCGCGCTATCGTCAACAGCGTCTGCACCAGCCAGGTGATACGGTCCGTCTGCTGCGTGATGCGCAGCACGCACTGCTGCTGCTCCTCCCGGGATAGCTGCTCGCTCTTTATAAGATCCGTCATGATCGTTATGGCTGTCAATGGTGTTTTTATCTGGTGAGAAATATTAGAAATCATATCCGCCAGATACTGGTTTTTCTCCGCTTCCGATGCATACTGCTCCTGCAGTAAACAAGAAAGTTTATAGATCTCGCTCTGAAGGATTTTCAGCTTTCCCTCCGCCTGCTCCCCAATCGCCGGCAAACAGTTTCTGTCCTGTACTTTCACAAGGTAATCTGTGAGTTCTTCTATCCGTCTTCCCATCTTCCGCCGCTCCAGAAAAAGATATAGCAGAAGTATTGTCATACTGATTCCCGGAAGCAATATCAAATACTTATCCATTCGTCACACCTCACGCATCAGGCATATGGGCCATTACCTGTTCAACCGATACCCCAGCCCTCGTACCGTCTCAATATAGTATCCGTCGCTATCCTCCAGCTTGCTGCGAAGGCGTTTGATATAGACGGTCAACGTATTATCATTGACATAGCCGCCCGCATCGTCCCAGAGCAGGTCCAGAATCTTCTGCCGGGGCAAGATCTGTCCCCGGTTTTTCAGCAGGATCAACAACAGTTTATATTCCATGGCAGTAAGGATGACCTCATTTCCGTTTCTATATACCCGGGCTGACTGCACATCAATTCTATTTTCTCCGATGTTGTTAATGACTGTTTCGGCAACAATGCCCCGGCTTCTTCTCAGGACCGCCTTCATGCGGGCCAGCAGTTCCCTGATATGGAATGGCTTAGTGATATAATCGTCCGCCCCCTGCTCCAAAGCAAGCACCGTGTGAATCTCATCATCGCAGGCTGTCAGAAATAAAATTGGCATGCTGTTCTTCTTTCGGATCTCGCTGCAGATTTCATAGCCGTTGCCGTCCGGAAGCATGATGTCCAGAAGACATAGTTCCATCTCGCCTTGCCTCTCCCCGTTTAGGCATGCCAACGCCTCCTCCTTCGTCCCGGCTACCAGAACCTCGTAGCCCTCCTGCTGCAGGGAAAGTTTAAGCCCCTCAACGATAATGTCGTCATCCTCCACCACTAAGATCATAAAAACCTCCTAAATGCTTTCTCTCCGTATTTCCTCCATGAGGTTTGTCTTGCCCTGCCGGACACAGCAGACCCCTGCCACCGCCAGCACTGCAGCCAGAGCTGTCAGGACGATCAGCGCCACTGGCAGAATCGGGAAATCTACCGTAAAGTACCCAAACCGCCCTATCATGACATGGTTGATAAAACAGCAGAGTACTGCGGAGACCGGAATCGCGATGCTCATGCTTTTTATCGCCAGCACTGTCAGCTCATACTGACACATGCGCAGCAATTGACTGTCCGTCATACCTCCGGAGCGCAAGATCGCAAATTCTCTCCTTCTGGTATACATCAGCCCGGTGACCGTATTGTAAATATTCAAAAAGCAGATCAGTGAGCAGACAATGACAAATCCCACCATCAGGATACGGAGCATATTATTTATGGCATCCCGGAAGGTACTCGGCCAGAAGGTTTCCGGCGTGGCCAGATAAAAAAGCTCATCGTCCACGCCGGACAGGTTTTTGAGCTGCTGTAATTTGGCTGCTACCTGGCTGTCCGTCTCGTCCACTCGGAACCAGGCGGTCAGCTCCAGGCCGGCACCTTCCTCCCCGCAGATATCTTCCACCATCTCTGCCGCTGATTGCTCCGTGATCACCCACAAAGTATCGCTTTGTATATTCAGCCATTTTCCCAATGTGTCATTGTCCCCGAAGCCAACAATTGTCAGCGGAAGCACGGTCCTTCCCACATCCCACAATTCTAACGGGATCTCTTCCCCTACAGCGAGGTCTGTCATCCGGTGGATCTGCCGGAAACGGAATCCGTCCGCATTCCGTCCCCCCACAAGCTGGGTGTTGGTGGACATCTGACCACCCTGAAATACAATGCATGGATAATCCGCCTCTATAGTATCCTCCGTGGAAACCGCCTTCCGCATCTCCCGAAAGGTATCGGCATCTATCGATATCATATTGACAAACTCTAACTTTCCTTCTTTGTACTGCTCCTGGAATTCCTGAAGCGTCAGTCCCTCCGGATAGAAACATCTGATAATGTCATAGAGCGATTCCCAGTACTCCTGACTCATCACCGGTGCAGCGGCCTGCCCCGCCCACCTATCAGTGTAACAGATGCGCATATCAGAGATTCCCTTCATTTCGGACAGCTCCCTCAGGATGCTCTTTGCCGCGGGAACCTCTTCTGTTCCAGCGACCAGGATATAATCGTAATCCTCGGGTCCCACGATCCGAATATCATTTTCCCCGGACAGCTTATAATCTGTCATTTGGGAGAGTACTCTGGCCCCGTAGACCGTCACAACCAACACGGTCAGAAAGACGCTCAGGGACCGCACGATTCCTCTGGATTTTCTCCTCTGCCCTCCGGCAAAGCGGGCTGCCAGCATTCCCTCCGCTCCAAAATGCCGTATCAGCCATCGGCTCCTTTGGCGGCTTTTCCTTCCTCTCATCGTCTTCTCCTGATTTCCGCGAATGCTCTCCACCGGACCGATCTTACGGATCTTTCGGGCCGGAAGAAGGGAAGCGATCAGCACCGTGAAAACGCTAAACCCCACCGTCCATAGAAGGGCCGGCAGTGTCACCCGAAGCCGCAGCACGGGAATGCCGATGGCCATGTAAATGCTCATAAACTGAACAGCAAAGGGCTTAAGCAGGCTGCCTCCCAGATAAACGATACCGAAGCCCGTCAACAGCCCGGCAGGAATCGCTGGAAGCAGGAGCATCCATGCCTCATAGTATATGCTGCTCATTTTCTGTGCCGAGGTCGCTCCCACCGAAGTCAGCATTCCCAGATACCGACATCGTTCGTCAAAGGAGAGATTAAACATATTATAGATCAGGATAACCGCCGCCAGCACGATCAATATCAGAAAGAAGCTCTGCACCATGCGCACCAGGACATTGACCGTACTGTCCGTGGAGTTTCCACTGAAGGCGAGGACCGAATTATTTACCTCCATCTCCACATCCCCCAGCAGCGTTTTAAAATATCCCCTGCTGTCCTCAGGCAGCTTATCCGCATCGGTAACAATCGAACAGTTAAACGTGGTCTCCGGGGCAATCGCGGAATCCATCCATGAAATTGCCGTGTAGGCACAGCTCCCCTCATTCTCAAAATAAGGAGTCCGGATAAATCCGGTGACAGTATAGTTCTCTCTCTCCCCAGTGTTCTCATGGATCTCCCGGTGATCCAGATAAAATTCATCCCCCTCCAGGAAATATCCAAAGTCCGCTGGAGCCTCCTTTGTCTCTCCGCTCTCCAGAGAAAAGTCTAAAAATGGAAACACCGTCACCCCCTCGCCGGTATTTTCAATGTATCTGCGAAAGCAATCCGTCTCAATCGTATCTCCCACAGACAATTTACCTCCGTCTGTCAGGACCTCCTCGCTGATGACGATTTCATTTTCTTTTTCCGGCAGCCGGCCCTGTGTGACTTCAATGTTTTGCCAGTCAAAAGCATTATCCGAATACCGCTTCACATTCAGATATGGCCGGAGTTCATTTCCCGACCGTTCAAATGCTGAATAATGGAGATCCTCGGACATTGCGGTCTGTTTGACAAACTCCTGGGCTTCGATCCGGGAGAACTGCTCCCTATCAATATTATAAAAGGAAAAGTGCCATTTTCCGTCATTTGCCCCTCCAATATCTTCGAGATACCCGATCATGGTATCCTTTCCCACAAAGACGCACGTCATCAATGCAACCATCAGAAGGATCCCCAGCATGGAAATGACGGTTCTCCCCTTATTTTTCTTCATATAGCTGCGGGTTACCTGATGAATGATCCTCTTATTGCCGCCAAAAATTCTGTTTTGAGCGCTGCCTAAATTGGTTTTTTCCCTCATGGCGGTCACGCTTTCTGGATCCGCTCGTCACTCACGATCCGTCCATCCTCAATGTAGATCATCCGATCCGACTGCAGGGCAATCTTCTCATCGTGGGTGATCAGGATCAACGTCTGGCGCATAGTGCGGTTGGCTTCCCTCAGAAGCTGCACGATATCCTCGCTGCTCTTCCGATCCAGATTGCCCGTAGGCTCGTCGCACAGAAGCAGCGACGGATGCGTGAACAATGCCCGCCCGATGGACACTCTCTGCTGCTGTCCGCCGGATAGCTCGCTGGGCAAGTGATCTCTTCGATCCGAGAGTCCCAGATAATCCACAATCTGATCTAACCGTTCCTCATCCATCTTCCGCCCATCCAGCAGATGCGGAAGCACAATATTCTCCTCCACATTCAAAACCGGAATCAGATTGTAAAACTGATACACCAACCCAATATATCGGCGGCGAAAGATTGCCAGCTTATTTTCGCTAAGACCGTAAATATCCTCCCCGCCGACCATGACTTTGCCCTCTGAGGGCCGGTCAACGCCGCCGATCAGATGCAGCAGCGTTGATTTCCCGCTGCCCGATGGCCCGATGATCGAGACAAACTCCCCTTTTTCCACCGAAAAAGATACATGATTCAGGGCAACTGTCTGGTTGATGCCCTGACCGTATATCTTCGTCAGGTTTTCACAACGCAATAATTCCATCTTAAGTCTCCTCCTTTTTACTATATAAGCCCAATGTCAGTGGGTTATACCATAACTTCATCCTATCAGGATAAAATGACTGCCAGATGAATTATAAGGTGACATTATTGTCACTGTTCAAATTATAAAATCGCATATTCCGACCCGCAATACAAAAACTTTTGAAATTTCTATAAATTTTTTTAAAGAAACACTTGCAATTCTTAACTCTTTATAATATAATAGTTTCTGTTCTTCGGAAAAACATAAATATGCGCCTTTAGCTCAGTTGGTAGAGCACCTGACTCTTAATCAGGGTGTCCAGGGTTCGAGCCCCTGAAGGCGCACTGAAAGTACTGATTTTGCAGACATAGGAGCTGTGGGGTCGGTGCTTTTTTCTT
>CACYXH010000069.1 GCA_902778245.1 uncultured Lachnospiraceae bacterium
ATGAAAAGAAACGTAGATATCAGCGAAATATCAGATGGCAGGCTGTACAGTTCCAACGATATGGTGAAAGCGGATACCGGAGGCTGCATAGGATGCTCTGCCTGCTGCCATGGAATGGGGGATACCATTATTTTGGATCCATACGACGTTGCGCGCCTGTGCGAGGCATTACAGATCCCCTTTGAAGAATTGCTGCAAAATAACGCCCAGCTGAATGTAGTGGACGGTATTATCCTTCCAAACCTGAAAATGGCGGGAGAGGAACAAGCCTGTACTTTCTTAGATAAAGATGGGCGCTGCCGCGTTCATGGGGCAAGGCCCGGGGTATGTCGGCTGTTTCCATTGGGAAGATATTATCAGGGCAGGGATTTTCGCTATTTTCTGCAGATCCATGAATGCTCAAAGACCGACCGGGCGAAGGTGAAGGTAAAAAAATGGTTGGATACGCCCCGGCTTGCTGCATATGAGGAGTACATCCGTAGCTGGCATTATTTTCTGGAGAGCGCGCAGCACATAATGGATCAGGGCAGCAGCGACGCACTGAGAAAACAAGTGAATATGTACTTGCTGCAGCAGTTTTATTTCAAACCCTGGGAGAGAGGACAGGACTTTTACCTCCAGTTTTCGGAGCGCCTGCAGGAAGGAAAAAGATATCTGGGTCTGGGATAATGTGCATTTTACTATATTATTTTAATAAAAAAACTAATTGACAATCATCAAGACAGGTGTTATCTTAATTTTATTAAGAACAAAGATGTTCAAAGAGCGGTAGCTCTTTGGACATTTTTTTTACGCGCAGAGCTGCGAAGGAAAATTATGTATAAGAATTTATAAGCACAGAAATGGAGGATGGGCATGTACGAACTGGATGGTGTGGATTATAAGATCATCGATTTGCTGCAGAACAATGCAAGGATGTCTCTGAAGGATATTGCCGGAAAAGTTTTTCTTACCTCACCGGCGGTTTCCGCGCGGATCGAAAAACTGGAGCGCAATGGTGTGATTGAAGGATATCATGCCCAGGTGCATCGGGAAGCTCTGATGTATCAGATCAAGGCGTTTATCAATCTGAAGATGGACCCAGTCAGAAAAGAAGAATTGTACGAGTATGTGAGGGGAGTAAAAAACGTCATACAGTGCGATTGTGTGACGGGTGATGCGGCGGTGAACCACAGGGGCCTGCCCATAGAAGAGGCATCATAGCATCGATAAAAACTTCGCTGGTCTATGGCATACATAAAACATCTGTGATAAAATAAACCTTATAAATACTTTCGAAGAACAAGGAGTTTTGGAATGAAGATAGGATTTATCGGCTGCGGAAATATGGCGAGTGCAATGATCCGTGGTATATTGGAGAGCGGAGCGGCAGCGCGCACGGAAGTAATGGCTTCCGCAAAATCCCCGGAGACCCGGAAGAAAATCACAGATGATCTGAATATTATGCCAGGCAGCAATACAGAGGTGGCGGAATTTGCCGACATTCTTTTTCTGGCGGTAAAACCTCAATATTATGAAGAGGTTATCACGGAAATAAAAGACGCAGTAGGAACACAGGAAATTATCGTTACGATTGCTCCCGGAAAAACGCTGGCGTGGCTAGGGGAGAAGTTTGGCGGAGGAAGAAAAATCGTGCGTACGATGCCCAACACTCCCGCCATGGTAAAAGAAGGCATGATGGGTCTTTGCAGGAATGAATTTGTGACAGACGAGGAACTGGAGAAGGTCTGTGAACTGTGCGGAAATTTTGGCAAGACAGAGTGCGTCCCGGAACACCTGATGGATGTAGTTACAAGTGTGTCCGGCAGTTCACCGGCCTATGTATTTATGCTGATCGAGGCCATGGCCGATGGCGCTGTGGCAGATGGTATGCCAAGAACCCAGGCGTACAAATTTGCCGCTCAGGCAGTTCTTGGCAGCGCCAGGATGGTGTTGGAGACCGGCATGCATCCGGGCGCATTGAAGGATATGGTCTGCTCCCCCGGCGGAACTACCATGGAGGCAGTTCGCGTGCTGGAGGAAAAAGGGCTGCGAAGCGCTATTATTGAGGCAGAAAAGGCCTGTGTGAGAAAATCTAGGGGAATGTGAGATATATGGCTTTCACAGGACATTTTTCAGCGCATTTTCCGCACCCCGCACATTTCTCGTAATTGATATGTGAGATATTGTTTTCCACGGAAATGGCTTCATTTTCGCACTGTTTTTCACAGAGTTTGCAGCCAATGCATCCGGCGGAACATACTTTTTTTACCGCCGGGCCGCGATCTTTGTTAGAGCAGCGCACCGCGAACGCGGCGGACTTTGGAACCAGCTCGATCAGGTGCCTCGGACAGACAGCTACGCACTTTCCGCAGGCCACGCACTTAGAGCGATCTATACGAGCCAGACCGTCTACCACACAGATGGCTCCAAAGCCGCAGACGTTTGCACAGGAGCCAAAGCCAAGGCACCCGTAATCACAGCTCTTGGAAGAGAGTCCGCTGGCCAATGCGGAAGCACAATCCTCAATACCTACATAATGGCTTTTTGCCGCCGCATGTTCACAGTCGCCTGAGCATTTTACGAAGGCGGCTTTTTTTTCTGCTGCCACTGTCTCAACATCCATGATGCGGGCGATCTTTTCCGCTACCGCGGACCCGCCCACCGGACAGCCGTTAACCGGCGCCTGTCCGGATACGATGGCAGCGGCCATGGCATCACAGCCGGCGTAGCCGCATCCGCCGCAGTTGTTTCCGGGGAGGGCTTCCCGTACTGCAGCCTCTCTAGGATCCGTCTCTACTTTGAATTTTTTACCTACCGTCACCAGAAGAAGTCCGATCAGGAGGCCGATAATGGCAACTGCCGCAGTTGCAATAAGAATTGGTTGCATAACGATACATCCTTTCTTTCTTCTGTAAATTTTCGTATCATTCTTTCCGGTTTTACAATGCCAGTCCGCTAAAGCCCATAAATGCAATGGACATCAAAGCGGCAGAGAGCAGGACCACCGGTGCGCCGCGAAACGGCGCAGGGATATCGGATTCGTCGATGCGTTCCCGAATACCGGCCAGCAGCACAATGGCGATGGTGTATCCTACAGCAGTGCCAAAACCAGCCACTACGCTCTGGACAAAGTTGTATTCATTCTGTACGTTGGTCAATGCTACGCCCAGCACTGCGCAGTTGGTGGTGATCAGGGGCAGATAAATCCCAAGCGCCTTGTAAATGGCGGGGGAAGTCTTTTTCAGGAACATCTCTACCATCTGAACCAGAGCAGCAATCACCAGGATAAACACGATAGTTTCCAGATACTCCAGTTGAAGGGGAACCAGCAGGTAAGTGTACAGCAGATTCGCCACAGCGGAGGAAATAGTAATGACGAAGATTACGGCGGCTCCCAGGCTGGCCGAGGTCTTAATCTGCCGGGATACGCCCAGGAAAGAGCAGATCCCAAGAAACTGGCTGAGGACCACGTTATTTACCAGGGCGGTTGTAATGATGATTAGGATCAGGGACGTATTACTCATCTCTGGGCCACCTCCTTTTTCTCACTGGTGCAGGAAGTCAGGTCGGCACAGGAAGTGCAGCATCCGTTGCACCCCTCCACCTTTTTGTTGGCCTCGCTGGCGATGCCCACCGCGTTCATGACAGCAATGATAATGGCGATGATCAGGAAGGCTCCCGGCGCTTTTACAAAGATGCCGATGGGCTCCACGGATTTTGGTAAAACAGCATGTCCGAAAACGGAACCTGCCCCCAGAAATTCTCTGGCCAGGCCAATCAGGGTCAGTGCGGCCGTAAATCCTGCGCCCATCCCCAGCCCGTCCAAAGTGGAGAGCAGCGGCGGATGTTTTGCTGCGTAAGCCTCTGCCCGTCCCAGGATGATGCAGTTCACCACGATCAGAGGAATATAGATGCCCAGCGCACTGTAAAGATTGGGAACGTAGGCCTGCATCAGCAGATCCACCACCGTAACCAGAGTTGCTACGATTACGATATAGGCCGGCAGCCTCACCTGATCCGGAATGATATTCCGCATCAATGAGATAACCAGATTGGAGCAGATCAGCACTGCCAAAGTAGAGAGCCCCATGCCAAGTCCGTTGATAGCTGAGGTGGTTACCGCCAGGGTAGGACACATGCCAAGCATCAATACAAGGCAGGGATTTTCTTTGATCATTCCGTTATAAATTCGCTCTGTATATTGATTCATATATTCTTTCCTTCTTTCCATCGATGCTTTCTTTTGCATACAGGTAAAAGCCTGAGCGGTTTTATCCCACTGTCTCCGCAAAGAATGCCAGTGCGGTATTTACTGCATTCACCACTGCTCCGGAAGAAATAGAAGCTCCGGAGACGCTGTCAATCTCACTGTCAGAAGTGGAACCGCCGGCTTTATTCAAAAGAAATGCATTTGTCTTCACGCCGTTAAACTGATTCTTAAATTCATCATCCCCACAGCGCATTCCCATGCCGGCTGTCTCATTTAGCTCTGTGAAAGAGATGGAATTGACCGTGCCGTCCGGGGCGAGACCTACGGACAGGGTAATATTTCCGTCAAAGCCGTCCGCACTGGTAACGCTGATGACATAGCCTGTCACAGAACCGTCGCTGGCAGTGCCCACTACAGCCTCATTAATGTAGGTCTTTCCATAGTTCTCATTGTAGACACCACCGTTCAGCGCCTGGATAGCATTATCCATTGCTGTGTTGGAAGAGAAATCAACTGCGACGGGGCAGACCGCCTGATAGGAAGCGGCTTTGGCTGCCTCCTTTTGCTGCTGGATCGCATCCTTAGTCAGAAGATAGACACTGCTTAAAGTCAGGCCGGCTATCAGGGTGATCGCCATCAGATTGAATGCTGCTTTAGGAAACTCATGTTCACGGTATTCGCCATTCTTGTAGCCAAGGGGTTTTCGTACCCTCATCTTATCGATCAGTGGGACAAAGAGGTTGGCAATAATGATGGCGTAGCTGCCGGAGTCGGTGGCTGTGCCTTTCACGCGGAACAGACCGAAGAGAACTCCGATGATGACTCCATAAAGAAGCTGGCCTGCCGAGGTCATGGGACTGGTGACCGGATCTGTTGCCATGAAGAATGCGCCCATCAGAACACCGCCGCTGCAGATATGGATCATCAGATAATGGGGATCCAGGCCTTTTCCCCCAAACAATGCCATGAATGCTGTGAATGCTATCAGGCAGGAGGCCGGTATTTCAATCGTGACGCCGCCTGCGGCCAGCAGGATCAGTCCCCCGATGACCAGCAACAGCGGAGAACTTCCGATAACGCCGTTGGAAAATCCAAGAAACACATCGGAGAGTGAAACAGTCTCGCCTGCTTGCAGCGCAGCCAGGGGAGTGGCAGAGCTAACGCCGTCTACGGCAAAATTTGTCATGGCACTTCCAAAGGAAATCAACAGAAAGCATCTGGCAGCCAGCGCCGGATTCATAAAATTTTTGCCCAGTCCGCCAAAGAAGCATTTCACAAACAGGATGGCAAATATCCCCCCCAGGATCGGAATGTAAAGCGGAACGGAGTGGGACAGGGACAGAGCCAGAAGCAGGCCGGTCACCGCCGCGCTGCCGTCCTTTAACGTATTCGGTTTTTTGGATATGTAATCAAAGAGAAACTCCGTAAGCTCTGTGGAAAGCACCGTCAGAGCGATGATCAAAAAGGCTCGCAGTCCATACCGATATATGCCGAACACTGCCGAAGGGATCAGGGCAAGGATTACTTGAAACATCACATTACCCACCGTCAGCCTCTTACGGATATGGGGGCTGGAAGAGATATTTAATAGCGTATCAGTCATGATCCATTCCCTCACTTTCTTTTAGAAGCCATGATGGCGGCTTTTGTTTGTTTAAACAGCTGCATCAGGGGCCGTTTTGCCGGACATACATAGGTGCAGGAGCCGCAGGCGATGCAATCCAGCCCGTACAGTTTCTGTTCATAACGTTCCAGGTCACCATGCTGTGCTGCCTCCGCCATCATCTGAGGAACCAGATGGATAGGACAGACATGAGCGCAGCGTCCGCAGCGGATACAGGCCGTCATTTGTGTCTGTGCCTGTTCCACAGGATCCTCCGCCAGTACAGTGAGAGCGTTGTTGTTTTTGCTGATAGGCACATTCAGGGAGGACATAGCAATTCCCATCATCGGACCGCCGCAAAGTACTTTCTTTGCGGTGCAGCCGTCTTTGATGCCGCCGGCTGCATGAATCAGTTCCTCACAGGAGGTGCCAATGCACACGGACATGGTCCTGGGGTGGACAATGGCGTCGCCGGATACAGTAAAATATCGCTCCATCAGAGGTTCGGAGTGATAGACAGCACAGTAAATGGCGTACAGGGTACTGACATTGCAGACGATACAGCCCACGTCAGCGGGAAGCTGTCCGAACTTCAGATCCCGTCCGGTGACCACGGAGATCAGATTTCGCTCGCCGCCTTCCGGATACTTTGCCAGCACTTGCTGCACATAAACCTGCTTTTCCCCGGCACAGACTGCCTCCATAGCCTGAATGGCTTCCGGTTTGTTGTTTTCTATGGCGATAATGCCCTGAGCGTTGGGGAAAAGCCGGAGTACCAGCTTGAGACCTTCTACGATTGCTCGGTTCTCTCTTTGCATCAGCACATCATCACAGGTGATGTAAGGCTCGCATTCAGAACCATTGGCGATGATATAGTCGATGGCTTCGGGATTTTTGGAGGTGAGTTTTACGTGGGTGGGAAAACCTGCGCCTCCCAGCCCCACAATGCCGGCCGCCTTGATAGCGTCCAGGATATCCTTGTTGGAGAACGTACCTTCGCGTCGCTCTTTTCCTACCCCCGAGGCCAGGGTAAACTGCCCGTCGTTTTCTACAATAACACAGGTAGCTCTGGACCCGGATATGGTGTGACGTTCCTCCACTGCCTTTACTGTTCCGGAACAGGAGCAGATGATATTGGCGGAGACGAAACCATCCGCTTCCGCCAGCAGTTGACCGGCCAGCACCTTATCCCCCTTTTTAACCACCGGTCTGGCCGGCTTTCCAATATGCTGGTTGGTGGGAAAGATGAGATCACCCTTTGGCAGGTAGGCTTCTACCGGCAGGCTCTTCGATAGTTCTTTGTGTCCTTCCGGATGAACGCCGCCGCGAAATGTCTTTAGTTTCATAGCCACCTCCTATAATTTTGTAATTATCGGTTGATTGTTTTGAAATAGAATTGTTGAATCATAAATCAAATCTAAAATAGCATTTTTTCAGACAATGTTCAAGAGATTCATGGATAGAATGTCGAAAAAAGAGAAAGAAATTCAGTATAAATTTGTATAAATTGACAAAAATTGACTGTGAAATGGTTATGTAGTTAGAATCCGCTGCTATACAGCAGTTCCCCTTCTTCCGTAATAAATAATGCTTCAACTCCATCTGTTTTTTCAATCAGATCCATTCCTTTTTCCGGCCCCAGCAAAAAACAGATGGTACTCAGGGCATCGCCTTTGGCAGACCCGTCGGAGAGGATGGAAACGCTGGATAATCCCGTCCGAGCCGGATAGCCGGTTTGGGTGTTCAGGATATGGTGGTAAAGAGTATTATCCTTTATAAAATAGCGTTCGTAGGTGCCTGAGGTGACAACAGACTGATCCGCAGCAGAAACTACGGCGCTTAATTCAGAACCATCTTCGGAAAAGGGCTTGCGAATGCCAATTTTCCAGAGACTGCCGTCTGGTTTTTCCCCAATGACCAGAACATTTCCGCCCAGGTTGATCATGCCGCTGGTGATGCCTTTGCTAAGAAGAAAGTCCTTTACCCGGTCGCCAATATAGCCTTTGGCGATGGCCCCCAGGTCGATGGCGGCCCGGGGGTCACTCAGAGTGACCATATTTCCGGTTATTTTAACATTGTTGTAATTTACATGTGAGAGCGCCTCAGCCAGCTGCTCCTGGTCAGGAACATTCCCGCTCCCCTCTCCATGAAAATCCCATAGATCTGTCACAGGCGCGATGGTAATGTCGAAGGCTCCATCGGAGAGTTCACAGTAGTTAAGCGCAGTCTGAAGCAGGGAAATCGTCTCGGCAGAGACTTTAGTAGGTGTGCCGGCGCTGTGATTAATGTTCCAGATATCGCTGCCTTCCCGGGTGCGGCTGAGCATAGATTCATAATCGGCTATCAGGGAGAACGCATCCTGCAGAATTGATTTATCTTCCGTTTCATAGACAGTAAGGGTGACCACCGTGTCAAGATAGAATTCGGTCTGGGAGATCCCTCCTGCGGAGTACGAACCGGTGGCACTGCAGGCAGTCAGTGTCAGGACCGAAAGCATTGTAATTATAAATAAAGAAAAAGGAAATTTTTTATGGCCGGCCATCGGTGATGTATTCCTTTCCAAATAGTTTTTGGGTGCTGCACAAAGCATAACATATCCGAAAAGGCGTTCGCAAGGATAAGAATTGCAAAAAACGTGAAAAAACAAGCAGAAACAATTGCGAAAAACGTGATATAATGAGCAACAGTGAGCCAACATGCTTGCATGAATGGCAAACGGCGAAACAGGGAGGAAAAATAACTTTGCAGCAAACAGCGACCAATGATTTCAGCCAGGGATCTGTGGGCAGGAATATCATCCGCATGGCGATTCCCATGACGTTGGCACAGTTTATCAATGTTTTGTATAATATTGTGGATCGATTCTACATTGGAAGAATCCCGGGGGCATCTACCACAGCTTTGACCGGAGTAGGAGTGTGCTTTCCCATCATTACACTGCTTAGCGCCTTTTCGGGGTTGTTTGGAAGCGGCGGCGCGCCGCTTTGCTCTATTGCCAGGGGCAGAAAGGATTATGAGCGGGCCAGCCAAATTATGGGGGTATCCTTCTTCCTGCTGACAGCTACTGCAGTGACGTTAACGGCGATTTTGCAGATTTTCGAAGCTCCGGTCCTGCACGCCTTTGGCGCCAGTGAGGCAACTTATCCTTATGCTTCAGATTATATGCGTATTTATTCCGCGGGGACAATTTTTATGATGATGGGCCTGGGAATGAATCCGTTTATCAATTCCCAGGGCTTTGGCAGGATTGGGATGATGACCATCGCAATCGGCGCTGCCCTCAATATTGCCCTCGATCCTGTTTTCATTTTTACATTGGGGATGGGGGTACAGGGCGCTGCGCTGGCTACCATCATTTCTCAGGCCGTTTCAGCGGTCTGGGTTTTGAGATTCCTGACAGGGAAGAAGACCATACTGAAGCTGGAGAGGAAATATGTTCATTTCCAATTAGGATTGGCTGCAGAGATCAGCAGCCTGGGACTCACCGGATTTATTATGGATTTCACCAATTCTGTCGTCCAGTTGGCGTGCAATAAGATGCTGGGCATTTTCGGCGGAGATCTTTACATAGGAATCATGACCGTGGTGAATTCCGTTCGGACCGTAGTGTCCCTGCCGGCACAGGGAATCACCAGCGGTGGCCAGCCCGTGCTGGGATATAATTTTGGCGCTGCCCGGTATGACCGGGTAAAGGCAGGGATCCGTTTTCAGACCATAGTCTGCATCGGCTACACCGCTCTGGCCTGGCTGTCCGTTGTGCTGTTCCCGCATTTCTGGATCCGGCTGTTTAATTCTGAACCGGAGCTTCTGGAGCATGGAACCGGGGCATTAAAATTGTACTTTTTCGGGTTTGTGATGATGGCCTTTCAGTTTGCCGGGCAGACCACATTCGTTGCGCTGGGGAAGGCAAAGCAGGCAGTGTTTTTCTCCCTGTTTCGCAAGATCGTGATCGTAGTGCCGTTGACGCTGCTCCTGCCCTACGTACACGGCCTGGGAGTAAACGGCGTCTTTCTGGCGGAGCCGATCTCCAATTTTGTAGGCGGGCTGGCCTGCTGCCTGACCATGTACTTCACAGTGTACCGGAAACTGTCCGCCAATCCATGAAATTATTCGAACGAATGGACGAAACATGACGTAGGGATTCCTATATCCTGTGTTCGGACGATGCGATGGACATCTATCCGGCTGAGTCGGACTTCGTTCGCCTCAGTCCGGACATCTGTTCACGCATAGCCGTACACATGGATACAGGAACCCCATTGCCATTTTTCGTCCATTCGCTCCGAGGACAAGTACAATATGAGGACTTAATATGACTAGTGAAAATTCAGGCTTGACGGATAGCCAGATGCGGGAGCCGCTGTTTGACTATCTGGAAGAGTTTTACGGGAAGATCCGTATTTTTGAGGAGAAGAATGCCGGGGCGTCCCGGGCGGATGTGATCGGCGTGATCGATGGAGCCCTGTTGGGATTTGAGATCAAGAGCGACCGGGATTCCTATACCCGGCTGAAGACCCAGACCAGGGATTATGATGATTTCTGTGATATCAATTTTCTGGTGGTGGGGAAAAGCCATGTAAAACATGCCCATGAACATATTCCGGGACACTGGGGCATTATAGTAATATGGGAGAGTGAAGACGGACAGATCCAAGTGGAGATGGACCAGCTTCCCGCTCCTAATCATAAGGTGTCTGCGGCAAATCAACTTCACTTTTTATGGCGGCCGGAACTGGCCAGGCTGCAGGAGATGAATGATCTGCCGGTTTATAAAGCGCGAAGCAAACAGTTTGTGCAGCAAAAGATCCTGGAACGAGTTCCGGAAGAAGTTTTAAAACGTCAGATAACTGATCTTCTTTTTGAGAGGGATTATCAGGAGCTGCTGGGAGAGATCGCGCAGGTCCGGTCAGAACGGGGGGCAAAAGAAAATAGAAACCCCGGAAAGAAAAAGAGACGGCGCAGGCACAGGTGAAACATTTTATCAAGACATTTTGAAGATCCTATGTTATAATCCTTAACAGTCATATAACAAATTGTAAAAATCAAAAAAGAGGTAATAAAATTGGGTACGGAACTTACGAAGAAAGATGTGGAAAAAATCCAGCAGGAGATCGAGTACCGCAAGCTGGTGGTGCGAAAAGACGCTATTGAGGCTGTGAAAGAGGCCAGAGCTCAGGGAGATCTCAGTGAAAATTTTGAATATTATGCCGCGAAAAAAGATAAAAATCAGAATGAAAGCCGGATCCGCTATCTGGAGCGGATGCTGAAGACCGCCACAGTGATCTCTGAGGAATCAAAAGAAGATGAGGTGGGGCTGAACAACACGGTAGAGGTGTACTTTGAGGAGGATGATATGACGGAGACCTACAAGGTGGTAACCTCCGTCCGGGGCAATTCCCTGAAAGGCCTGATCAGCATCGAGTCTCCGCTGGGGAAAGCGCTTCTTGGGCACAAGGTAAATGACCGGGTGCATATAAAAGTGGATGACCATTACGGTTACGATGTCATCATAAAGTCCATTATCAATACGGTGGATGACGGGAGCGACGGGATACGAAAATTCTAAAGAAGAGGAAATAGAAAATGCCATCAGGATTAAAACCATTTATTAAATGGCCGGGGGGAAAGTCCAGTGAGATCGGCCGGTTTGCCTCGCTGATTCCAGATTGTGACAGATACATTGAACCTTTTGTGGGGGGAGGAGCAGTCTATTTTTATCTAAATCCGGAGCGGGCAGTCATCAATGACATCTCTGAAAACCTCATGGATTTTTACCGGCTGCTGCAGGAAGGAGATGCGGAATTTCGCCGCATCCTGGAGCTCTATAACAGCAGTTTTGAGGCGCTGAAGAAACTATGTGAAGTGCGATATCCGGATATTCTGACGCTGTACCGGGCCTATGAGTGGGCGGACAGAGAACATCAGAATATTAAAAACCTGAGATTGAACTACAGTCTGGTTTTGGAAATAGCCGCGGATCCTCAGGTGATGACAGAACTTGTCCTGGATTCCGGGGAATTTGTGGAACAGATGCTTCGCATGACGGAGGACAAATTCAACCGGACATTAGAAAACCAGAAAAAGAAGCCATTTACCGGGAAAGATCTGAAGGATAATCTGATCACCGGTTTTACCAGCGGTTTTTATATGTACTTCCGCAATGTGTTCAATCAGATCGCTGCCGGAAAATTAGTGTCCACAAAGCAGTACCAGATTGCCAACTTCTACTTTATCCGGGAATACTGCTACGGGTCTATGTTCCGCTATAATGCGAAAGGCGAGTTTAATATCCCATATGGCGGCATTTCTTATAACAAGAAAGACTTTGGCGCTAAGATCCGGTATATGTTCGGGGAGGATATAGGCAGACTGCTGGGCCGGACTAAGCTTTGCTGCCAGGATTTTGAAGCATTTATGAACGGGCTGGAACTGACGGAGCGGGATTTTCTGTTTCTGGATCCTCCGTACGACACGGACTTTTCAGAGTACGAGGGACGGGAATTTGACCGGGACGATCAGAAGCGCTTGGCAGATTTCCTGAAGGGAACGAAAGCAAGGTTTTTGCTGGTCATCAAGAACACAGCCTATATCTACAGCCTTTACCAGGAGGGGTTTCGTATACTTTCCTTTGACAATCGATACCTTTACAATATGCGCAGCCGCAATGACCGAAAAGCGGAGCATCTGCTGATCACCAACATTCCGGAGGAAGAAATACCATGGAGACGGGAAAATTTCTAGAATTGATGCACACGGCGGAAAATCTGAAGAATAATACCAGACATTCCTGGACTTCCCAGGGACGTCATGAGAGTGTGGCGGAACATAGCTGGCGCCTGGCCATGATGGCGTATTTTGTGAAGGATGAATTTCCGGAGGCGGATATCGACAAAGTGATCCGCATGTGCATATTTCATGATATGGGAGAGGCGTTTACGGGAGATATTCCGGCTTTTCTGAAAAAGGAAGAGCATGAGCAGGAGGAAAGCCGCCAGATTTACGCCTGGATCGATGCTATGCCGCAGCCATACCGGGAAGAGTTGAGGATGCTATTTGAAGAGATGGACGCGCAGCAGACCCCGGAAGCCAAAATCTACAAGGCGCTGGATAAGATGGAGGCTCTGATCCAGCACAACGAGGCAGATATCGCTACCTGGCTGCCGCTGGAGTATGAACTGAATCTGACTTACGGAACGCAGCAGGTGCAATTCTCCCAGTATATGAAGAAGCTGAAAGAGCATATCAATCAGGATACGAGAGATAAGATGAAAAATTATATTCAAGAGATCATCGGGGCGGATTATGAAAAAAATAATTAAACTCTTTTGCCTGATAGCTGCCGGGTTTCTTCTGCTTGGCGGCTGCGGCCTGGGGGAGGATGACGACGGGGAGAGGACGGCTCTGGATTTTACGGTGGTGGAGGCAAAGCAGGTGCCGGAGGAACTGAAAAAAGTGATCGAGGAACATAAGGCGGAGGAAATGCAGATCGTGTTTGTCGATCAGGATGATCTGTATGCGGTGCGGGGATATGGAAAGCAGAATACAGGAGGCTACAGCATTTCTGTAGATGAGTGTTCTGAGGGAGAAAACAATATCCACATTGCTACTACATTGATCGGACCATCGCTCAGCGATAAGACTTCGAAGGATCCTTCCTACCCGGTGATCGTCATCAAGCTGCAGAATCGGGATAAAGAGGTGGAGTTTGAGTAGAAACAGGAAAATGGAATCAGTATAGATTGGAAACAGGAGGGCTTCAAGATGGAACTTTTAAAGAAAAACATTCACATGTGCCGCCAGGCAAAGCGGGCGGTGAGCCAGATTACATTGGAAGAAGATTTTAATGTGCCGGACGTGAAGCCGGATGTAGAGCATATCATACAGAGCAAGGCCAAGACCGTCATAGAGAGTACCAGAGCGGAGGCAGGGCGTTTCCTGCTGAAGGGCTATGTGCAGGTCAGCGTCCTTTATATGGATGATTCGGAAGGACGCCAGATACATAGGCTGGATACCCAACTGAGTTTTGATGAGTACATCAACATGGAGGGGCTTGAGGCTGGCGAGGCGGTATCTCTGACTTGTGAGATTGAAGATATGAATGTGGTGATGATAAACTCAAGAAAGTTAAGCATGAGAGGACTTCTGACCTTTACGGCGGTGACAGACGAGATTTATGATATGTCCGCGGCGGTGGAAGCCAAGAGCGACCTGGAACTTTGCGAGAAGAAGAAAAACCTGGAGTTCATGCAGTTGGAGGTACAGAAAAAAGATATCATCCGAATCAAGGATGAGATACTGCTTCCGTCAAACAAGCCGGACATTCAGGAGATACTCTGGGAGAATGTGCAGCTTCGGGGTTATGAGCTTCACTCCCAGGAGGGAAAGCTGACGGTGGAGGGAGAGCTGTTTGTGTTTGTGCTGTATAACGGGCAGGACGAGAACGGGACAAAACAGTGGATGGAACACACGCTGCCGCTGCGGGGCGAAGTGGAGGTAGCGCAGGCCACCGCAGAGATGGTGCCCGATGTAAGTGTCTCTCTTGGACAGATGGAACTGCAGGTGCATCAGGACACAGACGGTGAGGAGCGTATCATCCATCTCGAGGGCATGCTGGACCTGGATATCAAGCTGTACTCCAATCAGGAGCTGGAGATCCTGGACGACATTTACTCACCGGAGAAAGAACTGGAGGTGTTCACCAGGGAAGAACTGTATGAGAGTATGGTAATGCGGAACAATTCCAGGCTGCGGGCCACTGGCCGGATCCGCATTGAAGGAACAAAACCCCGCATGCTGCAGATCTGCAACAGCCAGGGTACAGTGAAAGTAGACGATGTTCAGATCACCGAAACCGGAATCCAGATTGAGGGAGCTGTAGTGGTGCAGATCCTGTATGTCTCCGCCGATGATACCATGCCCTTTGCGGTGTTGGAGGGGAGCGTTCCGTTTACACATTCCGCCGACATCTCAGGGATGGAGGATGAGTGCCGTTACAGTCTGAACACCGGACTGGAACAGCTGTCTACCACCATGGCGGACAGTGAGGAGATCGAGGTGCGGGCGGCCGTGAACATGAATCTGTTTGTAGTGCGTCCTCACAGGCAGCAGTGCATCGCAGATATCGGGGAGAAGGATCTGGATCTGCAGAAGCTCCAGCAGCTTCCAGGGATTGTAGGATATATTGTGCAGGATGGCGATACCCTCTGGGACATTGCCCGGACTTATTACACCACACCGAAAAAAATCATGAATATGAATCAGATGGAAAGCGAGGAGATCCGGCGGGGCGACCATCTGATCATCATGAAAGAACTGGAACGGGTGAAATGCTGAGATTTAAATGAGATATCATAGCTCGAACCGGGTCCGATATCCTTCAAAATACCTGTCAAAATCCGGCGTCCGTTTCTCTTTGATCCTACCCAGGTATTCATGGGTATCATAGCAGCCCAAATCCAGTTCGATCATGGCTACCGCGATGTTGGAACAGTGGTCGGAAGCCCTTTCAAAGCTGGTAAGAAGATCGTTGAATATGAATCCCTGGTGGATGGTACATTTTCCCTGCTGAAGCCGGTTTACATGGTGCAGCTTCAGTTCGTCGCAAAGATTGTCAATTACCTCTTCCAGGGGTTCTACTTTGTTTGCCATAGCAAGGTCGCCCGCAATAAAGGAAGCAGTGGTCAGACAGACTGCCTCGTTGACAGCGGCTGTCACAACGGATAGCTCGCGCCATGCGTCTTCCGAAAAAGTTACCTGTTTTTCGTGGATCTCCCTGGCGCTGTCAGCGATATTCAGGGCGTGGTCGGAGATGCGCTCGAAGTCCGACAATGCGTGCAGGAATTTTGAAACTTCCCGGCTCTGGCGCTCTGTCAGCTCTTGACCGGTGAGTTTTACCAGGTAGGAGCCAAGAGCGTCTTCATATCGGTCTACGCTGGTTTCCAATGCCTTGACTCTCTGGTATCCGTTTTCACTGTAATCGGATAGAAGGCCAAAAGCAGCTTTCAAAGAATCTCTTGCCAGTTCCGCCATGGCGGTAATGGTCCGCTTACTTTGCTCAATGGCAAGGGCCGGATGATTGATGAAACGGTCTTCCAGGTGAATGATAATATCTTCCCTTTCAGAAAACTTGTTTTCCGGTATTATCTGTGTAACAAGAGCTTCCAGCGCATCGGTGAAGGGAAGCAGCAGGCACAGCATGGCCAGACGAAGCATTGTGTTAACGAGAGCCATAGAAAATGGCGTCATGATCATTTCCATAAAGGAAAACCGAAAAAAGAAATTTGCAAGATAAAACAGGGATGCGCAGACTATCACGCCTATGGTGGAGGCAGTGGGATAAATTACAGCAGTGCGTTTTCCGTTGGTATTTGCTCCAAGCGCAGATAACAGGACCGGTACGGATGCACCGATCGTTACGCCCATAAGCAGGGGGAGGGATGCATTTAAAGTCAGCAGACCGGTGACAGAAAGTGCCTGAAGGATACCTACAGCCGCGGAAGCGGACTGCAGAAGAGCCGTAAATGCCGCACCCACCAGAATGCCGGGCAGGGGATGGGACAGGGAGGTTAGAGTATCCATAAACCAGTCCTGTTTTCCAAGTTCACTGACTGCGTTGCTCATGTTGCCCATGCCAAACATTAAAACTGCAAATCCCATAAGGATATCTCCGATATGCTGCCGGGTCTGATCTTTTGAAAATATACGGAAAAAAATCCCCACGACAGAGATAATGCCGGTAAGAGTTGCCGTGGACAGCAGACTTCCAATACCGGAGGCTGAGTCGAGATAACTGAGACAGATAACCCATCCGGTAATACTGGTACCCAATATAGCCCCCAGTATCACACTGATGGCCTGCCGCACTTTCATCAGACCGGAATTAACAAATCCTACTGCCATAACGGATGTGGCACAGGAAGACTGGATTACCGCTGTAACTCCGGTTCCAAGCAGCACGCCCTTTAGCTGCGTATTGGACAGGCGAAACAAAATGGGTTCCAGTTTGTTTCCTGAAACACGTTTCAGACCGTCCCCCATCAGGGTCATTCCGAATAGAAACAGTGCAATCCCGCTGAGCAGTGATATAATTTGTGGGAGTTCCATAATAACAGTTTCCTTTCCGCAACCAGATAGTTATCGTAGTAGCTTTCATTTCTAATGTATCGTTTCAATGTTAAATCTGCCATCCGGTTCATGTTAAATCTACGTTAAATCACGGTCTTGCCCCTGTTCATCACAATTTCCTTATGTTAAGATGGTAGAGATGAGATCTAAAAAATATAAATTACCGGCAGAGAGAAAGGTAAGGCAAATGATCTATTTAGTGGAAGATGATGACAGCATACGAAAACTGGTCATCTATGCGTTGGAGAATCAGGGCTTTGCGGCGCAGGGGTTTGAAACACCGAAGTCTTTTTGGAGGGCAATGAAACACCAATCACCGGATCTGATATTGCTGGATATCATGCTTCCGGAGCAGGATGGTATTTCTATCTTGCAGTGTATCAGAGACAACGAGAAGACCGAAGCGATCCCGGTCATTATGCTGACAGCTAAAAATTCAGAATACGACCGTGTTCAGGGATTAGATGCGGGGGCGGATGACTACATTTCAAAACCTTTTGGCATGATGGAGCTGGTTGCGAGAGTTCGGGCGGGATTGCGGCGGAGAGCACCGAAAAATTCTTCCGGAGAATATCGCATGGGGACATTATGCGTTTGCCCGGAACGTCACGAAGTACTGGCGGAAGGACAAAGGATACAGTTAACCTACAAAGAGTTTATGCTGCTGTTACTGCTGATAGAAAATCAGGGACGAGTTCTCACAAGAGAAGTGCTTATGGATCGGATCTGGGGGCTTGGCGCGGAGCGGGAGAACCGGACGCTGGACGTGCATATCAGGACTTTGCGGGCGAAGCTGGGAAATGCTGGAAATTATATTCAGACGGTGCGCGGGGTTGGCTATCGGCTGAGCGGAGAAGAATCATGACAAAAACTATTTTTCGAAGTACCTTTCTGGTAGGAGTCTCTGTATTGCTTATGTGCGCTGTGCTCTTTTTTGGACTTCAATACACTCAGGCCAGAGAGGAGACCTATGAAGCCCTCAGGGAAGAGGCACTTTATGCCGTTCACGGGCTTAGTTTAAACGGAATTGAATATTTGGATTCGCTGGATCATATAAACCGTATTACCTGGATTGATGTAGATGGAAGTGTACTTTATGACAGTGAATTTTCCGGCACTGTGGCAAATCAGGGAACGTGTGCTGAAGTGCGCCTTGCCATGGACAGCGGAGAGGGTCAGGGAATCCGGAAATCGGAGAGCAGCGGTGTTACCACCATGTATTATGCATGTCTGTGTGAGGATAATACGGTACTGCGTCTTTGCCGTCCTTTGAGTACACTGCGTTATATCGTAATTACCGTCAGTCCGATGCTGCTGGTATTTGTATTGGTGTTGTTGATTTCTGGAACACTGGCGTTTCGGGTAGCCAAACAGATTGTGCATCCTATTAATGCTATCAATCTTGATCATCCTGACGCGAATATTTATCCTGAACTATCCCCGCTGATCAGCCGTATCCAGGAACAGAAGCAGACAATTCAGGAGGAGATGGAACAACGGGAACAGATGAGACGGGAATTCTCAGCCAATGTCTCCCATGAATTGAAAACCCCATTAGCTTCCATCTGCGGGTTTGCCGAGCTGATGGCCCAGGGAGTTGTGCCTAAAGAGAGGGTCAGGGAATTTTCTGGTGATATTTACCGGGAATCTCAGCGGATGATAACTCTGGTAAACGATATTATCAAGCTGTCCCGGTTGGACGAGAACGGTATTCAAGCTGAATGGGAGAAGATAAATCTGTACGATCTGGCAGCAGATACTCTGGATAGCTTAAGACCGGTGGCAGATAAACGGAATATTGCATTGAAACTTACCGGAAGTTATGCGGTAGTTAAAGGAGTCTGGCAGCTGCTCAATGAGATGCTTTATAATCTTTGTGACAATGCGATTAAGTACAATTTACCAGGGGGCAGTGTTACCGTAGAAGTATCGGCTGCGGAAACAGAGGCAAAGATTTCTGTTGAAGATACCGGTATTGGAATTCCAAAAGAGCATCAAAAGAGAGTGTTTGAGAGATTTTACCGGGTGGACAAAAGTCATTCAAAGGAAATCGGAGGCACCGGACTTGGTTTGTCTATTGTTAAGCACGGGGCACAGTTTCATGGAGCAGGCGTAGAATTGGAAAGTGAACCGGGGAAAGGAACGAAGGTGACGTTGGTGTTTCCTATCTTATAAAAAATGTTGTTGTTAGTTTATACATTCCCACTTGCATCCCTTCTGAATATTGTATACAATAAACATATATAGGGAAACACTGGTATATATTGTCTAAAGAGGTATGAGATGCGGGAACTAAAGCTAAAGGCCATGGCCAAGATCAATCTTGGACTGGATGTATTGGGAAAACGGGATGACGGTTATCACGAACTGAGGATGATCATGCAGACGATCCGGCTGTATGACCGGGTGCAGCTGACAGTGACAGAGGCGCCGGGTATCCGGGTGAAGACAAATTTAAGTTTCCTTCCGGTGAATGAGGACAACCTGGTCTATCGGGCTGCGAATCTGTTGATGGAAGAGTTTCAGATAAAAAAAGGCTTGTTTATTAATCTGGAGAAGCACATTCCGGTGGCGGCGGGGCTGGCCGGGGGAAGTTCCGATGCAGCGGCGGTGCTGGTGGGCGTTAACCGTCTGTTTCACTTAGGACTGGCAAAGCAGGAATTGATGGAGCGGGGCGTAAAACTGGGGGCGGATGTGCCCTACTGCATCATGAGAGGTACTGCCCTGGCAGAGGGGATCGGAGAAAAGCTCACGCCGCTTCCTGCGCCTCCCGCCTGTCATGTGCTGATCGCGAAGCCGAAGATTCATGTTTCTACCAAATTTGTCTACGGAAACCTGCGGGCAAATGAGCTGGTAAGCCATCCCGATATCGACGGACAGATAGCTGCCCTGGAGCAAAATGATCTGTACGGAATGGCTGCACGGATGGGAAATGTGCTGGAGACGGTGACGATACCTGCCTACCCTGTGATCGAAGATATAAAAAAGGAAATGAAACGGATGGGAGCCGTGAATGCCATGATGAGCGGCAGCGGCCCTACGGTATTCGGACTGTTTGACGACAGGGGCAAAGCAAGGAAAGCCTATGAAAAATTGAAAAAAGGGAGCCTTGCCAAGCAGGTTTATCTGACAGAATTTTTTGGAGGGAACGCCCATGACAGATGATATCCAGCTGCAGATGAATGAATATCTGCCTTTAAGAGACGTGGTATTTCAGACATTGCGTCAGGCAATCCTGCGGGGAAAACTTCAACCGGGTGAGAGACTGATGGAGATTCATCTGGCCCAGCAGTTGGGGGTGAGCAGGACTCCGGTGAGAGAGGCTATCCGGATGCTGGAGCAGGAGGGGCTGGTCATCATGATCCCGCGAAAGGGCGCGATCGTAGCGGAAATTACGAAATCCGACCTGGAGGATGTTCTGGAAGTGCGTGCCGCTCTGGAGGAACTGGCGGTAAAGAAAGCCTGCCGGAACATAAGCCAGGAGCAGCTGCAGGAACTGAAAAAGGCCGCTGGCAAATTTGCCGCTTCTCTGCAAAAAGAAGATCTGATGGCCTGCGCCCAGGCAGATGTGGCGTTCCATGAAATTATAAGCGCGGCTACAGAGAATCGGCGGCTGATCCAGATATTGAACAATATCCGGGAGCAGATCTACCGATATCGTCTTGAAAATCTGAAGGACAAGAGCAGTCATGCAAATCTGGTGGAAGAACACACGGCTATCTGCAGGGCGTTGGAAGAACGTTCCGAGGAGAAAGCCAGCGAGGCTGTGAGGGTACACATCGAACATCAAAAGATTTCCATTATGGAGAGCCTGCATATGAATACCATTTAGCCATTTGGCAATACTGGGGATAAGAGATAATCTTATCCCCTTTTTTTACGCGAACAGTGAGCCATCATGCCGTTCGCCACAAATAGCAAACGGAGGTGCAGATGGAAAAGATATCACGGAGCATGAAAGAAAATCAAGTGACGGTTCAACTGCTTTGTGCCGGGTGCGATGACATTATCGTGCGGCCTATGCGGCTGGGCGTGAAAGAGCAGGTAGACTGTCTGGTGGTCTACATTGAATCGGCGGTCAGCAATATGATGCTGGAGGATTCTGTGATCGGCAAGCTGCTGAACCATCTGTGGGAACTGGATGAGGAAGAGATCCGCCGAGCGGTGGAGGAAAATGGTCTGGGAATCTCCGACGTAAAGGAACTGGAGACCATGGAAGAATGTATGGCGGCTTTGCTGGCGGGCAATGCCATTTTCTTTCTGGACGGATATGAGCGGGCTCTGAAGATCGGGAGCAAGGGATATCCGGATATGGGCGTGGTAAAAGCGGATTCCGAGAAAGTACTGCGAGGTTCAAAGGAGGCGTTCAGCGAATCAGCGAAGGTAAATACTGCGCTGGTGCGAAAAAGGATCCGCACTACAGACCTGAAAGTGGAGGAACTGTTTGTGGGTCAGCAATCCAACACACTGATTGCGCTGGTTTACATGGAAAATCTGGCTTATCCCAATCTGTTGGCGGAGATTAAGGAACGGATCGGGAAGGTGCCTATTGACAGTGTACTGGACAGCGGTATCGTGGAGCAGCTGACGGCGGATACCTGGTATTCTCCATTTCCCCAGTTTCAGACCACTGAGCGCCCGGACCGGGCAGCGGCAGCGGTGCTGGAGGGCAGGATCCTCCTGTTGTGCGATAACACGCCGGTTTCCCTGTTGCTTCCTACCACTATGAACAGTCTGCTTCAGACGGGGGATGACTATTATGGGCATTTTGAGATTGCGTCCCTGCTGAGATGCCTTCGCTATCTGGCAGTATTCCTGGCTTTTTCTCTGCCTGGACTGTATTTGGCGGTAACCGGATATCACCCTCAGATCCTGCCTACCAATCTGATCCTGTCCATGGCGGAAGCCAGGCGGGGAGTGCCGTTCCCGGCCATGATAGAGGTGCTGCTGCTGGAAATTTCCTTTGAACTGATGTCGGCCAGGCAGCAGTGACGGCGAACCTGATCAGCCCCATTATCGTGATCATTGACGCATTGACCGCGCTTGGTTCTTTTTCTATTCCGAATGAAGAGCTTTCCGAGGCGTTTCGCCTTTTAAAATACGGCATGATCTTCCTTTGCGGATTTTTCGGACTGTACGGGTTCGTGGTAGGATGGCTGCTTTTGCTGATCCATCTGGCGGGTCTTCGAAGCTTTGGAATTCCCTATCTGATGCCTTTCGCGGCGGTGGGGAAAGACGGCATTTCCCGATGGACGGATGGGTTACTGCGGGCGCCTATGCGCAGGCTAAACCGCAGACCGGTGTACGCCAGAAGAGATAGAAGAAAGAAATGAGGAACCAAAATGTTTTCTGATAATCAAAAAGTTTCGACTCGACAGTTACAGACACTATTGATCACAGACTGGCTGGGGAAAGTTGTGCTTTTACTGCCGGCTTCTTTTCAGGGAGCGTCTGCGTGGACCATACTGGCAGGCACTGTGGTGGGGTTTGCGCTGTCAGAACTTTTCCTCTGTCTTACCGCTCATGCGGCAAATGGGCAAAAGACGATTTTTTTTACCTATGTGAAAGAGCGGCTTTGCAACTGGGCGGCACTGCTGCTCTATCTGATTTACGGCGTTTACTTTCTGTGCCATGCGGCAATCATGCTGTATCTGTGCGGGAGGATCGGCGGCACCTATCTCTTGCCGGAGGCGAGCGGACCGCTCATGATAGCGCTTCCTGCCATCGTTGGATATTATCTGGCCAGGGGAGGAATGGAGGTGCGGGGGAGGGTCAGTGAGCTGCTGGCGTTCCTGATCTGGTGGGCATTTTTGCTCCTGCTTTTGTTCGCTCTGCCGGGAGTTCGACCCGATCATCTTTCAGATGGAGGTGGTATAGACGCACGAGGGGTGATGTCTTTTAGCGGCATCGTATTCGCCTCCTTCGGCGGTATCGGCGCGCTGCCTCTGGCGTTTCCTCAGGTTGTGGCAGAGTGTGGGAAAGAAGAAAGACCAAAATCTTTAAAAGGTGCTGGCGGGAAAGCCCTGGCTATGGTTGCTTTGGTGCTAGTGATCACATTTCTGATCGGCTACGGGCTTTTTGGACAGGAAGGTATGGCACGGTTGGAGTGGCCGGTGATCACTGTGATGAGTTCCACGAATCTGCAGGGGGTTTTCCTCCAGCGCTGGGACGTGCTGCTGGTTGGACTCCTATTGTTTGCTATGATTTTGTCAGTGGGCACCGGTATCTACTATGTGAGCGTTGCGGGAGAAACTCTGGGAATGAAACAAAAGCCGGCACAATGCGGCGCTGTGGCGCTGGCCTATCTGTTGGCGGTGTTTCTGAGCCGGATGGATGGACAGAGAGTTTTTTCCTGGTATAGAAATATCAGTTTTCGGATATGTGTTCCGGGGATGGTTTTATTTCTGGTCATTTTGCTGCTCACGGAGCGTACACGAGACCACAGACGAAGAGCAGACATATTGGAGAAGAAAGCGGGAGACTTCAATGACAAGAACGAAGCGGAATTGGATAGTTTATAGTCAGGTATTGCTGGCATGTGTGATTTTTCTGATCGGCTGTACCGCCCGGGAACTGGAAGAGCGCCGGTTTCCTCTGGCACTGGAAGTGGATGCGAAGGATGATGGGCTGATCTTTACCTGCGCCTGGTCCTACATCGCGGGGGGCACGGAGGAGGAAGCGGATAGGAGCAGTCTGGATGAGAAAGAACTTTTGGGGGATGTTGACCGTGAATGGGAGGTCGACAATGATAAAATAACTACAGTTTATGGAGCCTGTGTCGAGGAGGCGCTGCAAAGCGTTCAGAACTTGCAGGACAAATATGTGGATTACAGTCAGGTGAAGGCGGTTCTGCTGGGAAGAACGCTGAGGGACAATGAGACCTTGTTGCAGGAAGTATTCAGTTGGCTGGAGCAGACCCCGGAGATTGCCAGAAATATTTTAATCTTTGAGGCGGATGACCTGAAACTGGAAGAGATACAAAAACGCTCCCAGGGCCAGCCGGGAGCGTATTTAGAAAATCTATATAAGAACAATGAGAAGTACCGGGATAAGGCAGGCACCTTAAAAGAGGTGCTGTACCGTGATCCGGCCTCTTATAAGTGATAGAGAGCGGTATATTTCCTGGTGAAATAATCCAAAAGCGGCTTTGCTGAGAGATCTCTGCCGCAGACCTTCTCAATCACATCTTTTGGAAGCCGGAGGTTTCCGTACTGATGGATCTTTGTATTCAGCCATTTCGTGATGGTAAGGACATTTCCCTCCGCCAGAATGGTATCGACACAGCCCATCTCCGATTCCAGGGTCTCCAGATACATGCCGTCATAGATATTGCCCAGCAGATAAGAGGGGAAATATCCGAAGGAGGCATCTGCCCAATGCATATCCTGCAGAATCCCTTCCGAATCGCAGGACGGAGTGATCTGCAGATATTCCTGCATCTTTTTATTCCACAGCGCGGGCAGCTCGCTGACCGGAACATGATCGCGGAAAATAGCCTGCTCGATCTCGTAGCGGATAATAATATGAAGACAGTAAGTGACTTCGTCAGCCTCCGTGCGGATAAAGCTGTTTCGCACATGGTTGATTTCCCGGTAAAACTCCTCCAGGGAAATCTCTTTCAGGGCAGGCAGCAGTTCCTGGATCTTCGGGTAGACGGGAAGCCAGAAATTTCTATTCCGCCCCAGGATATTCTCGTAGAATCTGGACTGACTTTCGTGAATACCCATATAACGGCAGTCTGCGGCGGGGGTCCCTTCCAGATCCGGGCGGGCGTTCTGCTGAAAAATAGCGTGGCCGCCCTCGTGGATGGCGGAGAACATGGCCGACAGAGCATCATTTTCATAATAATGGTTTGTCACTCGGACATCGTACATGGAAAAGCCCAGGGTGAAGGGATGCTCGCTCTCCCCAACAGCGCCGGCCTCTTTCGAGAAGCCAATATAATCCAAAAGCAGATCCTGCACTTTTCTCTGGGCGTCCGCGTCAAAGTGGGTGTGAAATTTGCTGTCATCCGGTTGAGGGGCAGCCAGGATCTGTTTTACCAGTGGAATCAGTCCCTGTTTCAATTCCTCAAATACCCGGTCGATGGCGGCGGAATCCATGCCTTCCTCATAGCGGTCCAGAAGCACCTCATAAACATCTCTGCCGGGATCGGTGTAAGCGCACTGTCTGGCAGTCATGTCGATCATTTTTTCCAGATGCGGTGCAAAGAGAGAGAAATCAGAACTGCGTTTCGCCTCCTCCCAGGCCTGCATGGAAGCACTCTGGGCGGCAACAAACTCCGCAAAGAATTCCTTCGGGATTCTCTGGTCCTTCTCAAATTCCCGTTTCATATAGCGGACGGTGTACTGCATCGCTTCATTTAACTGCTCAAATTCTTCCGGCTGTGACAGCGCGTCCAGCAGCTTTTGCAGTTCATCGGAAGTGGAGAGCGTAAACAGCTGTGTGCTGAAATAGGTAAGGGCATCCGCCATTCCCTCGTAACCTTGTTTCGGTGTTTTCGTGTACATATCCCAGCTTAGCAAAGCGCAAACGCGCTGGTAATGGTTCATTTTTTTCAGATAGGCCTGAAAAGATTCCACAGTCTGACTCATGGGTAACGCCTCCTTAGTGAATGACGAAAGCCTTTCAGCTTTGGCCTGAAATAATATGTAATAAAAAGTAATACCCGGAAAACAATCCGGTAAATACTGCATTCAGGAATGGCAGGAACCTTTATCAAAAAAGTTTCTGTCATTCTTTGTTTTCGGATAATCACTCTACTGTTCTTTTTTATCCGTCTACGGCTTCGTATTGTCCATTATTTTAGAGTTGCCCTCAGATAAAACTTTATATGCCGGATTTCTAAATACCTCCAATGTTTCGTGTTCTGAATGCTTCTCAATTAACAGGGTTGTTGTTTTAGCTGTTCCTTGCGTATAATCGTATTTGTGACGTGCAAAAAATGAGCATCCTTTGCATTCGTTCTGGAATTTCGGATTGTTCTTTTCACGAACCAAAAACAAGTATAAAATATCCAGGTCAATATTTCTTTATAAATACGTTCTTTATTTTTTGAGGGAAAAGTTATATCTGTAAGGTGTTGTAGTCCGGACAAATGAAAAAAGCATTCAGGCGGAAAGTGTAACATTATTTCATAGGATTTACCTTTCCTACCATTTTCTCCAGACAATAATAAAAGGCTCCGTTTGGCGAAGCCTTTTAGCACATTTTCTTTCGGTTTAACCCTAGTCAGACTGTGGAGACTATGCAAACCCCGGTGATGCCTATGCATATCACTCCTCTGACGAAGCCATATACACATTTCGACCACAGACACTCTAGTTGCCTGGTGAAAGCATATTGCAAGAAATCCTTACGGACTTCTTAACTATATTATACTCAGAAATAAGGAAAATGCAACATGAAAAACATTATATTATCTTCGCTCTCAGTTCACCGCCCCTTAGCGGACAGCCGGAGGCTGGGAGCGTAGGGGCGGTAGTTGACTTGATGGCAAGAACACATCAACAGATAATAAAATTTATTGTCTCAAAAATTCTTTTCTTCTGAATGCGAAAAGTTCTACCCGCACATAGACCAGAACTGCATAAAACCGTGCATTATCTTACTCGCACGCCTCGCCAGAAGCCCAAGAAACAGCCTTGACCCGCCATACGGGAATTCTATGGCTATGTAAAATGAGCCGCCATTTCGGCTTTCTGGGCCTATGTGGCAGCTTCTGGTGTCTGTCATGTAAATTTACAATTAATTCGTTGAAAATGCACATTAACAATAGTAGTCAATGCGCCCAAAGTATGAATACCACTTTGAAATAATTTCCTCATGTCTGGCTTCGATAACTTTCATCAATACCC
>CACYXH010000070.1 GCA_902778245.1 uncultured Lachnospiraceae bacterium
TTGGAAGACGCACTGGAGGATGTACTGGACTACGCAGTAGTGGCAAATGAGTACAGCGGCCAGAAGAGCCAGGATGTATTGGCTGACAAATATAAAGAGAATAAGGATGACGAAACCGCAGAAACGGAAGCTCTACAGGATGCGAATGCTGCGGATGCAGAGAATATCCTGAAAGACCTGTCTAAATCTTCATTGATCCTCGCAAATGGCGTCAGTTCCGATGAAGTGAAAATTGTCAACTTTTATCTGGACGAGGAGGAAGAATTTCCGGAAGAAGCGCTTGCGAAGCTGCTGAAAGATGATGATCTGGATCTTTCGGAAGATATTCTTGTAGTGAATATAGTAACAGCAAAAAAGGATCAGAAACTGAAACTGCCGGTCTTCGGCCTGAAGAAAAAGCAGGAAGAACATGTGATCTATAATGTGGTTGCTGAGGATGGAGACGAGTTCATTGCATTTACCGGTGAAATTGAACTGAAAAAAGAAGGGACGGGCACGTATATCGTTTCGGAGGGATCCATTGATGTTACCAGAGGACTTCTGGGCGCTGTTTATGCAGATAAAGTTACTGCCGAGAAAGTGAAGAAGGCGGTGATCGGAGAGAGCGAAACCGAAGAGGCGACAGAGGGGATTACAGAAACCGAGACGGAAGCGGTAACGGAAGAGAGCACAGAGACCGAGACGGAAGAGATCACAGAGACCGAGATGGAAGCGATAACGGAAGAAATCACAGAGACCGGGACGGAAGAAATCACGGAAAAGATCACAGAAACCGAAACAGAAGAGGCGACGGAAGAAATTACGGAAACCGAGACGGAAGCAGCGACCGAAGACATTACCGAGACCGAGATCGAAGCCATGACGGAAGAAATCACCGAGGGTGAGACGGAAGAGGCTCTTATTGAGGAGACGGAAGCAGCGACAGAAGTTATCGATGAAGAAGAGGCGGAGGAAGTATCTCTGGATACGACCGAGCTGGCCGCGTCTGCCGGAAAACTGACAGTTACCAAGAAAGCAGACAATGATGAGGCGGTTGAGGGAGCTGTGCTGGTATTAGAAGCAGCGGCTGATATTACTCCGGCAAAAGAGGTGACGGTTAAGGGCAAGGATGGGAATAATGTTACCTTTGAGGCAAATGAGGCGGCATACACGAAAGGAACCGAGATCTATCGCTGGACGACAAAAACGACACCTGCGGAAGAGGAGATTGGAGATTATCTGATTCCTGGTGGTTCTTACAAAATCAGAGAAGAAACAACGCCCGGAACAGAATATTCCAAAGCGGGGGATTATTATTTCTCAGTAGATCCCGATGGCAAGATGAAAAACAGTAACGGAGAGGAGATCACATCCGTTACTATCATAGACAGTTTGACAAATGAGAATACGTTGAAGGTGGCGGTGGTAGACGCTGACGCGACTTCCACTTATCTGAGCGGCGCCGAGTTTGTGATCATGGATGAGGACGGTTCTCTGCTGAAAGACGCGAACGGCAATCCGTTTACCTTTATTTCAGAGAATAAAGTAATACAGCTTAATCTGGATACGTCGCTTAATCTTGCAGACAGTGACTTACAGTCATTCCGGCTGGTAGAGATAAAGACAAAGAGCGGATATCAGTTTACAGATTTCTCTGAAGCGGTGATTTCCATTTCCAGGGATGACGATGGAAATATTTCTCTGGTGCTGCCGGAGGGAAGCAAATATACAAAGGATGGCGTTCTGACTTTCAAAAACAGGAAAGAGCCCACCGGCGCGGCAGGGACAATTTCTGTCACTGTGCGTAATTACTTTGACAGCGATCCTACGGATGAAGAGCCGGGAACGCAGATTTACGCTACCAACGGAGCGACCTACTATGTAGCGCTGTTCTCCGATGCGGATAAGACGAATCGTGTCAGCGATGTAAAAACAGTCAAAATAAAAAAAGGTTATAAATCAGCAACGGTTGCATTTAAGAAGTTGATCAGCGGAACATATTATGTAGGCGAGACGGATGAATATGGAAACGTGATCGGCGATATCGCGGATCCGAAGCAGGCTTCCGATGATTTTTACGCAGAGTTTGTTCATAACGGAAAGAAGACCTCCAAGGTGGTGATCAAGGTAGATGAGGAGAGCCAGACCGCGGCAGATACAGAGGTTGTGAATTTAAATAACCAGTATTTCAAGTTACTGCCGGGCTTTACTTATACCGCGGCTTTCACCGTTACCAAAGTAGTGAAAGATTCGGATGGAAGCGAATTACTGAGCAACAATACGTTTTATGTAGGAGTATACACGAAAAACTCCAGCGGCAAGTATGCGTATATCGGCAAAAAGGCAATTAAAATGGGCGGTGCGTCGCAGAAAACTGTCACCATAGAGCTGCCCATGAGCGCTTCTGTGAAAGAAAAGAGCGTGATGGTAAAAGAGGTGGATTCTAAAGGCAATGAAGTGAAGAGCGGTGAGGCTTACGACATTAAGGTGGAACCCGGTGAGATCGTTCTGAAGCGGGGAGATACCGAGACTCCATCCGTGACCATCACAAACACCAAGGTAAAAGGAAGCACGGAAGAGACGGAAACAGAGGATCCCGGGGATCTTGGAGATGGAAAGGCAGAGTTGAAGCTGACCAAGAAAGTCATCTATAAAGATACAGCGATCCGTGTGAATTCCGTTTACTATATCGGTATTTTTGATGATGCAGGGCTGAAGAACCTCCGTTATAAAAAGGCTATGACGTTCAGCAATGCCAGTGAACTGACGGCCACGTTGAAAATTAACCTGAATAAGCTTTCGTCCAGAGAGATCACTTTCTACTTCGCCGAGGTGGATGAGCAGGGCAAACCGCTTAGCGGCGGCAAGACCTTTGGATATGATATCAGCTTGAATAAGAAATCTGTGACGCTGAACAGCAAGAATATGGCGGATGAGATTGTGGTAACCAATACGGTGATTGACGGCGGAGACGTGGCACAGCAATTAACTGACCCGAGCAGCGGCTTTGCGGGGGACAGTGCGGCGCTGGCCACGGCCCAGAGCCTGGCGGCGGACAGCAACAGCAGCGGCAAGACAAAGACGGGAGATGGCAGTCCCATTACCCCACTGATCATTGTATTGATCGTATCGGCAGCAGTAATCTTAATAGCAATACTGGTGTTGGTGATGAGAAAGAAAAGAAGAAAATAGAGTAAAAGAAAGGGGCTGTCGGTGACAGCCCTTTTTGTATGTGCACGCCCGCATATGGAAATTTTTCGGCTTATACCGAATGCGGGCGGCGCGGCGAGTAGGGGAAAGCCCCCAGCTCGATTACGCATTATCCTCTCATGAACCGGCTCAAAAACTCTTTTGTCTGAGCATTCTGAGGATTTTCAAAAATCTGAGCGGGTGACCCTTCCTCTGCGATCACTCCGTCTGCCATGAATACTACATGGTTGGAGACGTCTCTTGCGAAGGCCATCTCGTGGGTTACGATGATCATGGTCAGTCCTTCGCCGGCCAGGGTGCGCATGACTTCCAGAACCTCGCCTACCATCTGGGGATCCAGAGCGGAAGTGGGTTCGTCGAAAAGAAGTACTTCCGGTTCCATAGCAAGAGCCCGGGCGATAGCTACACGCTGCTTCTGCCCCCCGGAGAGCTGCCGGGGTTTCGCGTTGATATAAGGGGCCATGCCAACTTTATCAAGAAAGAATAAAGCATTCTTTTTGGCAGTGGCAGCGTCCCGCTTCAATACTTTCATCTGCCCTACCATGCAGTTTTTCAGCACATTCATGTTGTTGAACAGATTAAAGTTCTGAAATACCATCCCCACATGAGAACGATAAGATGCCGCATTTACAGTGGCATTGGTAATATCTTCACCGTGGTAGAGTACCTCGCCGGTGGTGGGGGTTTCCAGGAGATTCAGACAACGCAGCAGGGTAGACTTTCCGGAACCGGATGCCCCGATAATGCAGGTGACATCTCCCGTGGAAACGGAAAAATCAATGTCTTTTAGTACCACGTTGGTACCGAAGGTCTTACTGAGGTGATGAATGTCCAGAATTATATTTTCTTTAGTCATTCGGGATCACCTCCTCTTTCTTTTTGTCCGGATACTTGAACATACCGCTGGTATAAGCCAGGGTGTCGGTGGTAGCCAGGTCAAAGTTGTCCGGTCCGTCCAGTTTGCTTTCCAGATGACGCAGGATCCGGGAGCAGGCAAAAGTCATGATAAAGTAGATCACCATTGCGATGGTAAATGCTTCAAAATAAGTATAATAAGCACCGGCCACGCCCTTTGTAGTGTAGAACAGTTCAACTATGCCGATAATGGACAGTACGCAGGTATCTTTGATATTGATGATCAGGTTGTTGCCGATCTGCGGCATAATATTTCGCAGAGCCTGAGGCAGGATCACAGCGGTCATGGTCTGGAAATGGGTCATTCCTATCGCCATAGCGCCCTCCGTTTGCCCGGGATCAATAGAAAGGATGCCGCCGCGGACAGTCTCAGCCATGTAAGCTCCGGTGTTGATGGATACAATAAAGAATGCTGCGAACCACATGGACATGTGGATGTTAAACAGTGCCATGGAGCCGTAATAGATCAGCATGGCCTGAGCCATCATGGGTGTACCGCGGAATATTTCCACATAGGCATTCAGGATAAATTTCAGGATACCCAGCAGAATCTTCTTTACAGCAGAGTCCTTCTTCTCCACAGGGATCGTCTGGATGATACCAACGGCGAAGCCGATCACGCAGCCTATGGCTGTACCTACCAGCGCAATGAGCATGGAGGATGCGGCTCCGCGGAGGAAAGACATGCCGTAATTCTGCAGAATAACCATGATTCTTCCGCCAAAAGATGCAGGCATGAATGTTCACCTCACAGACTTATTCAGACAACGGCTGTACGGAAATGGCCTCGTCCATCATTTTAGTGAAGTCTTCTACCGTCATCTCAGAGAGCACGCTATTGATGGCATCCAGAAGCTCGGTGTTGCCTTTCTGCAGAGAAATACCGATGTTGATATCTTCCTCGGATACCTCAAAATCATCGGCAGTTCCATTGAAATCCAGAAGTTTTAAGGAGTCATCAGAAGCAACAGCTGCAGTAGCGGTGGGCATATCAGTTACCACCAGATCGCATCCGCCGGACTTCAGTACCATGGTCATTGCCGGAGCGGATTCCTGAGCCGGCAGAATGTCAGCGTCGGGGATCTGGGGCAGACAATTGTCATACCAGATCGTGTTCTGCTGGGAAGTGCAGGTGGCGCCGGCCAGATCGGAAAGGCCTTTTGCGTCTGCGTATTTGCTGTCGGCCTTTACCAGCGTAACGATGGTCGCGTAATAATATGGTTCGGTGAAATCAACCATTTCCAGACGCTCAGAAGTGATGGACTGTCCTGCAATAACGCAGTCTACGTTTCCGCTCTGTACAGCGGGTACCAGAGAATCCCAGTCTAATTTCACGATCTCCAGCTCATATCCCAATTCGTCAGCGATGTGCTTTGCCATCATGACGTCATAACCGTAAGCGTAATCCGGGGCATAGCTGCATTCCATAGCCACGCGCAGAGTTTTGGTCTCCTCTGCGGATGCGGTAAGGGCCGAAGACAGGGCCATGCCGGCGATCAGAGCAATGCTGAGGGTTCTTCTTGTTCTTTTTTTCATAATAGCTCCTCCTTAATTTGAGTGTGTGGTGTGATATTGTTCAGAGCCAGGCTCCGGACAGTTACAAAAACGAGCGCAAAAAAAGCGAAGTACGCTTCTTTGCGCTCTCTGATGATTCATTATAAGGAAAGTATTGGATAAAGTCAATCGCAAAGACCATCATTTTGTCGGAATTTTATGGAATCGCTTGTTGCTAAATTCAGGAAAAGCGGTTATAATCGGTGATATAGAGGCCGCAGGACTTGCGGGCTTCACACAAAGAGAAAGGAAGGAAATAAATTATGGCATTAGTTACCACAACTGAAATGTTCAAAAAAGCTTACGACGGTGGATATGCAATCGGCGCATTCAACGTAAACAACATGGAGATCGTTCAGGCAATCGTAGAAGCAGCTGACGAGCTGAGATCCCCGGTTATCCTGCAGGCTTCCGCAGGCGCCAGAAAGTATGCGAAGAATGCATATCTGAAACATCTGGTAGAGGCAGCCGTAGAGACTTCCAGCATCCCCATCGCTCTGCATCTGGATCACGGCGCAGATTTCGCTACCTGTAAGGATTGCGTAGACGGCGGTTTCACTTCCGTTATGATCGACTACTCCGGACATTCTTTCGAGGAGAATATTGAAGAGTCCAGAAAAGTTGCTGAGTACGCACATGAGCATGGCGTAGTAGTAGAGGCTGAACTTGGTACTCTGGGCGGCGTTGAGGACGATGTTAAGGTGGCTATGGACAAGGCTATGTACACCGATCCGGATCAGGTAGAAGAGTTCGTTAAGAGAACAGGTGTTGACTCTCTGGCTATCGCTATCGGAACCAGCCATGGCGCATACAAATTCAAACCGGGTCAGAACCCGCAGCTTCGCCTGGACATCCTGGCAGAAGTTTCCAGAAGACTTCCGGGCTTCCCCATCGTTCTTCATGGATCTTCTTCTGTTCCGCAGGAATACGTTAAGATCATCAACGCTAACGGCGGCGCTCTGAAGGATGCCATCGGTATTCCGGAAGAACAGCTTCGTGAGGCAGCTAAGGGTGCAGTCTGCAAGATCAACATTGACTCTGATCTTCGTCTGGGTCTGACTGCTGGTATCCGTCAGCATTTCGTAGAGCATCCGGATCACTTCGACCCGAGACAGTATCTTGGCGACGGACGTAAGAATGTTAAGGATATCGTTGCTCATAAGATCACAGAGGTTCTGGGCAGCAACGGCAAAGCTTGAGAATAACAGAATTATCTTGATTGAATTGATTGAAGATCATGACAGAAAGACCGCTGCGGGGCGCCGGAAGGCGCTCTATGGCGGTCTTTCTGTTATTTACGCAGGCAGCCAGTCATTGCACGTTTACAGCAGTAACTTTAAGGAAAATTTAGCGAATGGCTTGCGGGAGATTCTTGTTTATGTTATCATAAAAGGCAGTAACGATAGGCAGTTAAATTGTTTAACAGGATAGAGGAATAAAAATGGCAAAAATAGCGATTATGACAGACAGCAACAGCGGCATAACGCAGGCTCAGGGCGAGGAATTGGGTGTTTATGTTATCCCGATGCCTTTTTATATTGATGGGGAAACTTACTATGAGGATATTAATCTGACTCAGGAAGAGTTTTATAAGAAACTGGAACATGACGCAGAAATATCGACTTCCATGCCTTCGGTGGGAGATTTGATGGATTTTTGGGACAAATTGCTGAAAGAATATGATGAGATCGTTTACATACCCATGTCCAGCGGACTATCCAGTTCCTGCGCTACCGCAGCGGCTCTTGCAAAAGAGTATGACGGGAAAGTGCAGGTGGTCAACAATCAGCGTATTTCCGTAACCCAGCGTCAGTCTGTACTGGATGCGAAGGAACTGGTCAAAAGAGGTTGGAATGCGGAAAAGATCAAAGAATACCTGGAGGAAACTCGGTTTGATTCCAGTATTTATATTACGCTCGAAACATTAAAATATCTGAAAAAGGGAGGGCGCATCACACCTGCCGCGGCGGCTCTCGGCACGCTGCTGAAACTGAAACCGGTATTGCAGATCCAGGGGGAAAAGCTGGATGCCTTTGCCAAGTGCAGGACGCTGAAGGCGGCCAAGACCACCATGTTGGAGGCGATAGAATATGATTTGAAAGACCGGTTTAAGCTGGATCCCAAGGATGCTTGGATTGCCCTTGCCTACACAGGAAATATTGAGGATGCGCTGGCGTGGAAAGAGGAAGTGCAAAAAGCATATCCGGATCACGATATCGTGATGGATCCGCTGTCCCTGAGCGTTTCCTGCCATATCGGGCCGGGATCCATCGCTATCGTTTGCATGAAGAAACTGCCGGACGAAATCTGATATTGTTATGGGGGTGTTGCACAATATGCATATCCTGTATAAATATAGATTTCTGAGAACCTCGTCATGGCTTTGTATCGTCATGCGCGCTTCGCGCACCTGACAGGTCATGACGGGTAGCGAGAGCGTTCTTCAGAAAACTATATTTATGCTGAAAAAGGCTTTGTGCAGCGCCCCGTCATTTTTACGCTGCTTCAGATTAGGACAGCAGATACTCTGCGTCTGTCAGATACTGCTTGAGGGTGGAAAAGCTGCAGGGACCGATCTTTAGGACCCTTGCGTGATACTCTTTCAGGCTAAAACGATCTCCCAGAATATTTTTCATGTAGCTCTGTAAATCTTTGAAATTAAGATACCCTACATAGTATTTCAGATAATTCGCCGGCGCCTCTAAAATATTGTTATACAAGGTGTTAGAGGTGTCTTCCGTGATACCGAACTTACTTAAAAATGAGGCAACGTCACTGCGGCTGTATCCATGGTAATGGATGCCGATGTCCAGCAGGGAGGCGATGCCCAACATCAGGGAGCGGTCTTTCTGATACAGGGAGGCCAGAGCAGGATCCTCTGTCCATGTGGAATAAGAGTAGAGTTCTACATAGGTCGCCCAGCCTTCCACATACCCGCCAAAGTTCAGGATGCTGCGCAGAGGACTGTCATTTTGGCTTTCAAAGAGCACCGTCTGGTAGAGGTGGCCAGGGTAACCTTCGTGTGCCAGGGTAGTGTACAATTCCAGCGCATTGTAATGGTTGGCCGGATTGATATAGATCACATTGCGAACTGTCTCATCGATCGGCGGAATCATATAGAAGGCCGGACTTAAATAATCCGCAAGAGAATCATGAACATATTTCACCTGACAGGAGACTTGGGGGGCAGCGGGAAAATCATTCGAAATCACCTCCTGCAGCTGCGTCAAAATCTGAGCGGGGGCAGGGGATTCTATGTGATCCAGAGAGGCAGTGATAAGGCCGGAATCAGATTTCAGCAATTTCTGGATGTCCCCGTAAACGGACACGATTTCAGCCTTGATCCTGGCTTCTATGTCCTCAACAGAGGAGGAGTCTCCGGTGGTGCTATGTACCAGGTATTGATAATACTCTTTCCCAAGAGGAAGATTGCACAGACCTCCGGTGTTTTTTCCTTTCCCCAGCAGCTGGGCCAGGCGCTGCATCATCTCCTCATAAGCAGGTAAAACGTAGGCCGAGAGAATCTCGGCATTCTGATTTTTATAAGAAATCTTTTCATCTGCGGTCAGATTAGTAAAAGAATCAATTTGATCATCAAAGATCTGTTTCAGATAATTATCTTTTCCACTGTTTACAAAGGCATTGCATTGCTGCAGAATGTCGGTGACACAACTATCGCTCATAAACAATCCGGCGGCTGCTTTTTCCTCTTCAAAATCCATGATTGACTGAAAATAATCCGGTATCTGGGTCAATAGAGCCAGGTAATTTTCAATATCCTGCTTGGTGCGGAACGTATACTCTGCCAGCAATACCGGAAGCTGGGCCTGAACGCCAAGGGTTGGGCTTAAGGGTTCGTCATACAGATAGAAAGGCGCGCTGTCCCGGCAGGTTGTCAGATAGTCCTGGAGAATGTCGTAAGTGAGACGATTCTTGGGCGATAATTTTTCGGGGGAGAATTTTTCCAGTCCTTTGAGATAATTTTCAGTCTGGGCCAAGGAGGACATATGCGCGTCTTTACTCATACTCCCGAAGGTGATGGGATATTCCTTAATACCATAGGCATCAGGATCTGCCAGGGTATAATGTAGATTCAGAGTACTGCCTGAAATTTCAGAGCGGAAAAGCTGTTCAGTATAATCTTTGAAGCGTTGATCTTCCGTCAGCGGGGTGTGCAGCAGGGCTAGAGTGAGAAAGGCCGCCGCCATGAGCAGTACGGTGATGAGCCAACGGATGCGTTTTTTATTAAAGGTGTTAGTGTCAGAATGGTTCATAGGAACTCCAGAGAGGGTCTTATGAAATTTTATTCTGAGAAAGAGAAAGTAGAACTTGGGAATGGAAAATATTGAAAATTTGCGTAAAGTAGGATAAAATAAAATCTAATTAATAGCATTATTATTAATCAAGGAGGAAAGAGAAAAATGCAGGAAAAAAAGAGACGTTTTCAGCTTGTATCCCCGTTTTTGGTGTTGACAGTAATGTTGCTGGTTTTTGTTTGTCCGATGGCGGCGCAGGCGGCAACGAAGGTGTATGCGCCGACTCATGCGCGCTGTGGGGTGGGAATGCGCTACAGAGGCTCCGTCACGGTTCAAATGGTAGGGCATCAGGACACCATTACCAAACTCAAAACCAGCAAAAATCTGAAAGCGAAGGTGACCTATACTACGACGTATGTGGATGGTAATTCGAGTTCCGCATATGCCACCATCAGTTTTTATGCCAAGACAAAGGGCACGCATACCATCAAGTTTAATGTGACCAACAACGGTAAAGGAACCAGAACCACCAGAACGATCAAGGTACATGCGTACGGCACGGGCAGCGTTGTCAAAAGCGTGAAAATCGGAAGCACGGATGTCACCAAGGGTGGACTGTATGGAAGCGGTTATACCTCTGCGCAGTCCGGTAAAGTGAAGTTCACATTGGGGGACGGCTATAAGCTTAAGTCCATCAAAATCGGAAAATATGACCAGAACGGTACGATGAATTACAGTAAATTCAAAAACGGCAGCAAGGTGAAATTCGGCACTGTGGGCTATAGCTATACCAGAGAGATATCGAGCTATTATGGCAGCATTGGCAGATCGCTGAGCAAGGATATGTTTGCTCCTACTTACTTTGAGATCACCTATACCGACAGTTATTCTACCGACCGTACTGCGCAGTATAAAACGTCATTCTGTATTTACAGACTTGCGACAAAATGGCCGTAAAAATATATTGAAAAGCGCAGTTGTTTCTTGATGACAGATTGCAGCTGCGCTATAACATAAGAACAATTGAGATGTCTTCAGTGTTTGACGCTTTGCGTCAATGAGAGGGAATCAGGTGAAAAACCTGAGCGATCCGGTCACTGTAAGCAGGGAATATATTTTCGTTATCCATTGGGCAGACAGCCTGAGAAGGGGAGATATGTGTTGATCTGCGAGCCAGGAAACCTGCTGAAGGCATGGTATTGATTGAATGCTTCCGAAGAAAGTGATTCATGAGCATTACTGTATTTTGCATCTCATCGTATCTGTGAAGAGAACGGACAGGTACGATCATGCATGATACGGTTCTTCTTGCTGTCCGCTTTCATAAGGCTATGAAAGCGGTTTTTTCTCGTATAGGAAACTTCGTCTCCTATACGAGAAAGCCCTTCGGGCAAAGGATGCGCAGCTACGCGCGCGGAACACTACGAAGTGTCCCTTGGGAAAAGCTGTGCTGCCAAGGTTATTGATCGCGGGGTGTGCGAAGCACACTTTTGTTCATGTCTCTTTCCGAAAGCATTCCTGATACCAGTTAGAGGATAATGATTCAGAAAGGGAGAGACGAAATGAGAGCAAGAAGAAATCAAATTATGGCATTGGCGCTGACGTGGAGGTAGTAGAGGCTTTTGCGGAAGAAGAGGCAAATGATGATATCGATGTGATTCTGCCGGAGGACGAAGAACCATTGCCCGTGCAAGAGGAAGCAGAATTTGAGGGGATAGTTTCTGAAGAGAATGATGATGAGGTTTTTTTGAAAGATGATCTGGACTGGGAAGACTTAATTCTCGATCCAGAGGAAGAGGTAGTTGTTGAAGATGCAGAGGAACTTTTCGCCGAGACAGCATATGCGGATGGAACTTACAGTATCAGCGGCAGCGGGTATAGTACAGGCATGTTTTCCCCGGATGAGGCGGATTTTCCCAGCTATGTAGTGGTAAAAGGGGAAAAGGCTTATCTGGTCACCCGTTCTTACGCACCGAACAAATATGACGCGGTATGGAAAGGGAAAAGATCGGAAGCGCCGGCAGATCCATTGACAGCAAATGTGATCAAAGGTACTTTCATAGTTGACGAAGACGGATCGTACGCTTTGACAGGTACGTATAGTGGGAATATATCTGAAGGAAATAAAGCGGTTCAGTTTGTAGTTCCCCTGACGGGCACGGAGTTGGAAGAAGGCAAGGTGTATTTTGTGCTGCGCCGAAAGACAGGAGCCTGGATGGGAAGTGATGATCACTATTTTGATTTTGGCACACTGACCAAAATCAGTGATTCTACGGAAGTACCGGAGAGCGGGCAGGATGATCCGGTGGAGGAACCGGAGGAGGTTTTTGGATTCAGTTTGCAGATTGGACAGTATGTGGAAGGAACCTCTTTCCATAAAGCCGATTTTGACGGTGTGGTTTATTCCTTAACCGACGAGAACGGAAGATCCTATTCACCCTCCTCTCAAACCTCGGGCATGATTATTTATTCTAAGCTGGATGCGGCGAAAACGTACACTTTTACCGCGTCTAAAGAGGGGTGGACAGTGGTAACACAGGGTGCCTGGGATACGGATCTCGGAGCGTATGTGTATGAATTTACCGGCGAGGATGAGATAAAGCGCACCATCACAAAGGATGACGCAGAAAAAAATTTGACCGGTCTTATCTTCCGCAAAAAACCGCACCAGGAAAATGAAGTGGATGTGGCGCTGCAGTTGGTACCGGAGGATCTGAGCTTGTTTACAGATAGCACTGCGGAGGCGGTTAGGGAAGCGGTCAATGAGGCCGATCCGGAGGAGGAAGACGTAGAGAAGCTGGCAGTTATGGCCTCCAATGTGGAGAACGCTGTGCGGGGGTTACTGCCAAAGGACGGCTCTTATTCGGCGGTGACGGAAGCCACGGGAAACGGTATGTTTAAAATCGTTGACGTCATTAGTCTGGATGTCAAAGACGGAAAGATGAGTCTGCATTTCCTGCCGGGAAGCCAATCATACCCGAAAATTTATGTGGGAACAAAGGAAGAGGCTGATCAGGCAGCCGAAGAGGACTACATTTTGGCCGGCGATGAGGCGGTGACCAGTACAAATAAGAAAAGCTATCACTACGTAGTTCCGATCAGCGCACTGGAAACGGAGATTCCGATAGCGGCTTATTCAAAATCTAAAAGCGCATGGAATTCGACGGGCAACTTTCTGGTGAAAGCCAACAGCCTTAAGAAAATTTCATCCGAAGATCCGGAAACAGAGAAAATCTCACTCTCAATCTATGATGAAGAGCTGATGTTCAAAGTGGTAAATGCTTACATAGAGCGAAAGGATGGTCAGGATACTCTGGTCTTTGCGCTGAGCGCTACCGGTTATGAAGATGTGTTTGCAGGTACCTTTGATGAAGCCATCGCCAACGGTACGAACAAAAACAACTGGATTCACTATAATGTAGCAACGGTGGATGCGGTATATACTACCAAGAGTGGACAGCAAAATGACGGAACCGCAGAAAAATACCAGTTCCGCATACCGGTAACTTTGAATGAAACCGGTACTACGAGAGTTCCGATTGTGGCAATATCCAAGGTACGTGTAACGAAGGCAGAGAGCGCAAATCCGGAGAAACCGGACTATTCTGAGGCTTTCACAGCACGTCAGGCAATCATAGATGTAGAAGCAAAAACAATATTCACCGGAAATTACAAGAATACGGCAGAAGCAACGGTGACAAGCAACATTAACGGGTTTAAGGTAGAGCGCAAAGGAACACTTTATACGGTGGGGACACCGACAGCCAATGAATATACCTGCCAGCCCACGATCACAATGCAGGATGATACATATGATAAAGCATTCCGCGGAACAGCCTCAGAGGCGGCTCTGGCAGCAGAGAAGGATATGATCTCTGTTGGTGAGGATAAGAGTTTTACTATCACCTTCCAGAATTCTCTTGGGAAAACCGCGCAGATTTCAGAAGGAAAACCGGTAACCGTAGCGTTCCATAATGCGAAAAAAGACACTTGGATCGAGCGCACGATGACGATCAATACGACTGCGAAAACCATTGTGATTGATGGAGAAGAGGAAGCTAGCCAGGAAAAACCGGAAGAAACTCCGGAAAAAGCTGCCGACTACGCCGCAGTGGATGCTGCCCTGAAGAAGATTCCGGCTGATCTTAGCAAGTATACAGACGATTCTGTGAAGGCTGTGACGGACGCAAAGGCAGCGGTAGTCAGAAATCTTCCAGCTTCCAAACAGTCTCAGGTAGACGCCATGGCGAAGAAGATTGAAGCAGCAGTAGCCGCACTGAAGAAAAAACCAGTAGCTGCTGCAGCGGGAACAAAACTGACACAGGGCGGCGCAGGCTATAAAGTGCTGGCAGGAAGCAAGACGGTCAGCTACACCGGTCCGACCAGCAAGAAAGTAACCTCTGCTACGATTCCCAATACGGTGACGGTGGGCGGAATTACCTACAAGGTAACGGCGATCGCAGCCAATGCGTTTAAGAACTGCAAGAAGCTCAAGAGTGTAAAAATAGGTTCAACTATTACAACGATCGGAAAGAATGCGTTCCGGAATTGTACCGCGCTGAAATCTGTGACAATTCCAAAGAAAGTTACCACCATCGGAGCAAATGCTTTCGCCGGCTGCAAATCACTGACGAAAGTGACCATCAAGAGCAGCGTCCTGAAAAAGGTGGGCAAGAAGGCATTTTCAAAGGCCGGAAGCAAGAACTATAAGAAGCTGACGGTGAAAGTGCCGAAGAAGAAGCTGAAAGCCTACAAGAGCCTGCTGAAGAAAGCAAAACTTTCAACGAAAGCTACCGTTAAAAAATAACGTTGGAAGAGAACGGTAAGGAGAATAAGGTAAGATGAAAAAGAGACAAGTTCTCGCATGGATGCTCAGTGTATCAATGTGTTTTCAGATAATGGTGTCCGCAACAGCTGCCGAGGAGATTTCCTCCCCGGCAGTGACCCAAAATGTGGAGGAGCAGCCTGTGACGGAAGAGACGGTCACGGAGCAACCGGAAACACAGCCTGTTTCAGCGGAGGAACCGGTTACGGAGCAGCCGGAAACGCAGTCAATTGCGGTAGAAGAACCGGAGGCGGAGCAGCAGACATCGGAGGCATCTCCGAAGGAGGATACTCAGGAAGCAGATGATGCGAAGGAGACAGCATCACCACAAGAGGAGAGCCAGTCAAAGCAATCCGCAGGAAAAACAGCGCAGGAAGATGGCGAACAGGAGAAAGATGTTCTGGAGGCTGCTGTCAAAGAAAATTTCCTGAAAATTGTGTCAGAGACAGCTTATCTGTCTGAGGAAGGGATCCAGGTGGAGCTTGTCACCCAGAATCCTGACTATGATACTCTGTATTTTGGAAATGCTGAGGATACAGAGCGAAAACCGATCTTTACCGGTGAAAAAAATGATCTGGGCGGGTACACCTTCACATTTGTGATCGCACCGGATCTGGTGGGCAAGATCGTTCCCTACGTGCCCGGAAAACAGGAGAAAGATTGGTACACGGATCATGACCTGTACCTGAAACTTCCGAAAGAAGTTCTTGAAGCGAAAAATGAGGAGGAGAGTACCGAGGGAAGTACGGAAGAAGAGTCTCATCCAGAAAGTCCGGATCCGGGAAAAGTCGATGGTGAACCGGAAGTATCGCAGAACCGGGCTGGTGAAACTACCGCTCCTTTGGAAGAACTGCCAGGTGAAGATACTTCGGTGTTATTTTTGGAGGAGGCACAGCCAACTCTGGAAGAGGAAGCATTATTCCTGGAAGCAGGAGCTTCTGGCGGCACCTTTGATAATGCCACTACGCTGGAAGATGGAGAGTACACTCCGGAGGAGTTTAAGTTTGAAGGCGGCACTGGTAAAGCGTATATGACTTGCGAAAAGGTGATCGTATCTGGCGGAAAAGCAACAGCCTTCATGACAGCCAGCAGTGTAAATATGACGCATGTATATCTTGGAACCGCGCCATCCAGTGACGAGACAGCACAGTTATATAATCCGGATACGAATACCTGCGCAGCAAATGTATACGCTATCCAGAATAAGGCGGTGACCATCCCGGTGAAACTGAATCAGGAAGTAGCCCTGGCGGCCCGCACAATAGCGATGTCAGATCCTCATTGGGTCCAGTATCATTATACGATCACGCTGGAGGAACCGGAAAAAGAAACGGAGACCGAGACAGAAACAGAGACGGAGACAGAGATACCCAAGCCTGCGGAGGGAATGACGGTTCTTTCGGTCACGAATAATACAGGGATGTTTAAAGCGGATTCTGCTTACCTGAACACAAAAAATGGTGTCACCACACTGGTAATGACGATGTCCGGTTCCGGATACCATTACATGTACAAGGGAACCTATGAGGCTGCGGTTGCCAACGCGAATAAACGTTCCTCATGGATAAAGGGAAAACAGAATTCAGCAGGAAAATGGGAATTTGGCGTTCCGCTTGCGGACGGGGAGACTTATATTCCCATGGTGGCTATTTCCCAGACCTATCTGGACAAATATGACAGTGGGTCAAGCGCTCTGGAACGCGCGTTTTTCCCGCGGCAGCTGACCATCAATATAGCAAAGAAAACGCTGGTGACGGATGATTACAACGAAGATGTACAGGTCACGGTAACCAGTAAGGTCAGCGCCGTCAAGGTGGAGAGCAAGGCTACTATGAACGTGGTAGGAGGTCCCAACTCTAATAACTACGCCTGCACGCCGGTTCTGAAGATGAAAAACGACACTTATGATAAAGTGAAATACCCGACGGTGATAAATGGCGCTGTGGGAGAAGAAACAGCTGCACTTTCATCTAAAAAAACGTTTACGATCCGTCTGCGCAATGCACCGGCAGTTACTGCGTTTGAAGACAAAACGGCCTTTAATGTATCGTTCCGGAAGAAATCGACCGGGAAATGGGTCAAGTATTCCATGACCATTGATAAACTTGGAAAAAAGATCACAATAGGCGATGCGGCAGCAGAAAGCAGCAACGGCAATAATGACAGTGGCAATAATGGCGGCAGCGGAAATAGCAGCGGAAGCAACAGTGGCGGTTCTACGGGAAGCGGCTCTGCCGGAGGCGGGGGAACAAACGGTTCCACCAGCGCGGTCAACAGCTCCACCGGACTGAAGGACGGTGATTACACACCCGACAGTTTTTCCTGGTCCGGCGGCACCGGAAAACTTAGTATTTCCTGTTCGAAGATTACGGTTTCCGGTGGAAAAACCTACGCCACCATCGTGTTCTCCAGCGGAAAGATCACCTACGTGAAGGCGGACGGCAATCAGTACAATCCGTTATCCCAGACATCGGATTCTTCCACTTTTGAGATTCCGGTCCAGCTGAACGCCAACAACAAGATACTTGCCTGCACGACGGCCATGTCTCAGCCTCATGAAGTAGAGTACACATTGTATATCGGACTGGAGGCGGCGAAAAAGGCATCATTGGGTGATACCTCCGGAATTTCCGCTTCTTCCAAAGGTGGAAGCGGCTTAGGAACGTCGTCATCAGGAAGCACCGGCGCAGCAGATAGTTCTGAATTAGAAAAGCTGGAGGATGCGCCTAAAATTGCCGGGCTGGAATATCAGGGAACCGCAAAGAATGAATATGCGAAATATTTTCGCCTGCATTACTATGCAAAGAATTTCCGGGTGCTTGAGATCTCCCTCTCTGCCAAGGAGGAACCGGACTGGTCAGATCAGGCGAAAGCAGGAGATGCGCAGGATGGCCCTGATGAATCTGCGGATGTCAGGAAAAATATCGATAAGTCGGCAGGTGCGCAAGGCACAGATGAGGCTCTGGCGGGTAACATGGCAGACTCGGAAGAGGGAAGCGTAACAGAGCAGAAATCCTTGTATGAAGGAGGGGTTCTCCAATATCTCATCGCGCCGGAAGGGGAGGAACTCCCGGCAGGTATTGATAAGGATATGATCGTGACAGAGCTTCCGGTGGAAAAAGTGTATGTAGATTCTGATACGGCGCTTAAGATGCTGGACAAACTCGGATTGACAAAGCAGATTTCCACCGTTGGTATGAGCGGGCAGGAGTGCGGATCAGACAGTGTCGTCCGGGCAATGGCGGATGGAGCGATAGAAAGTATAGGACATTATGATGAAACCTCCATCTATAAAGAACTGGTCACATCGGCAACCAAGCTTGCTATTGTACCGGCGGATATTCTCCGGAAAACAGCAGCCGAAGATGCCGATGCCACTATGGATCAGGAGAGTTATGTGCAGGATATCGGCGACAATATGAATCTGCTGAAGATCCCCATGATCGTTGATCGGGCGGACGATGAGAAAGAGCAACTGGCCAGGTATGAGTGGCTGAAAGTGTATGGAGCGCTTTTTGATTGTGAGAAAGAAGCGGGAGAGGCGTTCCAGGCGGCGCAGGAGGCTCTGAAGAAAGATGCTGCCGGCCAGATGACAGAGGGCCCGGACAGTGATGATGCAGGAAGGAGTTAAGATCGTGAAAAAAAAATTATTTTCTGTACTGTTGAGTATAGCCTGCGTATTGTCGGCTGGCGGAGCAGTGTTAACGGAAGCATTGCCTGTGATGGCCCAGGAGGCGGCGGATGAAGACGGAGAACGCAAGGCTCCGCAGCTAGATGGACTGAAATATGAAAAGAAAATGGATTTCACTTATGTAGAGTGCATCGGTATTTACTATTATGAGGGCGGATACAAATTTTTTGACGTCTACGACAGCGGCCAGTATCTGCTGATTCCGGAAGGAGGAGAGATTCCGTCCAATCTGGATAAAAAGGTTACCGTGATCCAGGCACCGGCACAGAATATCTATATGGCAGCTACTGCTACGATGGCGCTGGTGAACGCCATAGGCGGTCTGGATTGCGTAGGGTTTTCCAGTCTGAAAGCCAGCGACTGGTATGTGCAGGACGCACAGGATGCTATGAATGCCGGAGACATTGTTTTTGCAGGGAAGTACAGCGAGCCGGATTATGAACTGCTGCTTAGCGGCGGCTGCGATCTGGCGGTGGAGTCTACCATGATCCTGCATACGCCCAAAGTACAGGAAATGATTGAAAATATGGGGATCCCGGTGTTTATTGACCGTTCCAGTTATGAGTCTCACCCGCTGGCACGATCTGAGTGGGCAAAGGTGTACGGGGCTCTCCTGAACCGGGAAGAGGAAGCGGAACATTTTTTCGCGCAGCAAAATCAGGTCATGGAGGATCTGGAGGACTTCGAGAACACCGGAAAGACCGTGGCGTTTTTCTCTGTTAATTCGGATGGTTCCGTGGTGGTGCGCCGTCAGGAGGATTCCGTTCCGAAGATGATTGAATTGGCGGGAGGCCGTTATGTTCTGAATGGTGTGTCCGTCATCCAGGAATCAAAACGTTCTTCCGTGACTATGACAATGGAAGAGTTCTATGCGGATGCTATTGATGCGGATTATCTTGTGTATAATTCCACCATCCAGGCGCCCATTGGCAGCATCAATGATCTTCTGGCAAAAAGTCCGCTGTTTGGCGATTTCAAGGCAGTGAAAGAGGGAAATGTCTGGTGCGCTGACAAGTATCTGTATCAAGCTACTGACATTGTGGGTCAGTTGATCCGCGACTTCAATCATATGCTGACGGACGGCGACGCGAGCCAGATGACATTTTTAAAGAAGATTGATTAGGGTAAGAGTATAATTATCGTTGGCAATAAATAAGGGAAGCAGAAAATTCCCACTTCCCAATCATACAGTTTTTCTTTATGATGTTAGTTGACTAGAAAA
>CACYXH010000071.1 GCA_902778245.1 uncultured Lachnospiraceae bacterium
TACCTGATCGGAGCCGCTTTCCGCGCATCGAAACCAGATGGGAACGGTATCTCACAGTGGAAGATCCTTCAATGGCTGGCGCAGCGCCCCCAGGAGGAAACCACTCTGCTGAGAAACTTTTCTGACTTCATTCAGTCCTATGATACGCTTCTTCATTTTAATGGAAATCGGTTCGATATCCCGTATCTGGAAGAAAAATATGATCAGTACCAAATTGCGTCTCCATTTGGCTCTCTTCGCTCCGTTGATCTCTATCAGGATTTTCGTCCTCTGAAAGCTCTTCTCAAACTGGATCACATGAATCAGAAATCTTTGGAGGTTTTTCTCGGATTGGAGCGGGATGATACCTATGACGGAGGCAGACTGATTCCCATTTACCGCGAATATTGCAAAACAGATTCCGATACTTACCGCAAACTGCTTTTGCTTCACAATGCCGAAGATGTATCCGGTATGCTTACTCTGACCTCCATGTACAGTTATGTGGATTTTGTTCAAAATGAAGACTGGTATCCCTGTTCACAGCTCCTGACAGGGAAAACCGGAAACAAACAGCTGCTGCTGACTTTTTCCCTGCGTTTTCCCGTTCCGGTGCCAGTCTCCGCATCCTGGGATTATGGATATCTGACTCTGAAAAACGACATTGGAAAACTGATGATCCAAATGTCCGAAGGGACACTTTATTTCTATTTCAGTGATTACAAAAACTATTATTATCTGCCTGAGGAAGACCAGGCCATCCATAAAAGTGTGGCAACCTATGTGGATAGGGAATACCGGCAGATAGCGAAAGCCGACAACTGTTACATAAAACGACATGGAACTTTCCTGCCCCAGCCAGCAGAGTTGTTCACTCCGGCTTTTCGCCGGAATTTCAAGGATAAGATTAGATGGTTTTCGCCGGAGGATCGTTTTTTCGAAGATCAGACACAGCTTTCCTTGTATTTGAACGCACTTCTGAAAAGTCTTTTATCATAAAAGGCACTGCAAAATGCAGCGCCTTTTATGCTCGTATCAATTTATGCACTTATTCTTCTACCGGTACATCTTCAACGATTTCTTCTACAACCTCTTCCTCAAAAACAGGTTCCTCGGAAGCGGGAGCAGGAGCAGAAGCATTCTCCAGAGCTTTCATACTCAGGCTGATCTTCTTGTCTTCCTCATTGAAGTCTACCACTTTGGCAGTAATTTCCTGACCTACTTTCAGTACATCTGACGGTTTGTCCACATGTTCATGGGAAATCTGTGATACATGCAGCAGAGCATCCACACCCGGCTCCAGCTCTACAAAGGCACCAAAATCAGTCATACGTGCTACCTTACCGGTAACGATATTGCCTGCAGCGAATTTCTCAGCGGCATTCAGCCACGGATTCTTGTCCGCGAATTTCAGGCTCAAAGCAATCTTTTCACCCTGGATATCCTTAATAAGGACTTCCAGTTTTTCACCAACTTTAAATACTTTCTTCGGATTTTCTACATGACCCCAGGACATCTCCGAAATATGAAGCAGACCGTCTGCTCCGCCCAGATCAATGAATGCACCGAAATCAGTCACATTCTTCACAACACCCTCAACCACATCGCCGATTGCAATGCGTTCAAACAGCGCTTTCTGCAATTCCGCTTTTCTGGCTACCAGAAGTTGTTTGCGGTCACCGATAATTCTTCTTCTTCTCGGATTGAACTCGGTAATTACAAACTCGATTTCCTGGCCCGCATATTTTTCCAGATTTTTCTCATACGTATCAGAAACCAGGCTGGCCGGAATAAATACACGAGCCTCATCAACCACAACGCTCAGACCGCCGCCGAGAACCTGAACCACCGGAGCGCTCAGAACTTCCTGATTGTTAAATGCCTCTTCCAGTCTCTTGTTTCCTCTTTCTGCTGCCAGTCTCTTATAGGTCAGAAGGATCTGTCCTTCTCCGTCATTTACTTTCAGAACCTTAGCTTCCAAGGTGTCATTCACATGTACCAGATCGCGAAGATCCGCGCCTGACTCGTTGGTGTACTCATTCTTGGTGATAATGCCATCAGCCTTGCATCCGATGTTCAGAATAATCTCGTCTTCTTTGACATCAATGACTGTACCTTCGACTACCTCTCCATTATGAATTGTTTTAAATGATTCTTCCAGCATTTGTTCAAAACTTAATTCCGACATTGTTTTGAAACCTCCTCAATCAAATTATTTGGGGTCGATGCCCCTGCTGTAATACCTACGCAACCCCTGGATGGCAATAGCCGAATATCCAAATCAACGAGTGTCTGTATATAGTAAGTATTTGCACATTCTTTTTTGCATATTTCAAATAACTTCTGCGTGTTGGAACTGTGTTTCCCGCCGACAACGATCATGGCATCCGCTTTTCTCGCGATTTCTCTGGCCTCTGTCTGCCGCTCCTCCGTCGCATTGCAGATCGTATTCAAAATATCAGGTCTATCATAACTCAAATCCGAAATAATTTCAACTAATTTATCAAATTTCTTGTAATTAAATGTCGTCTGACTCACAATGCAAAGCGGTTTTTCCGTTTTTTTTGCGAAATGACGGGCTTCCTCTTCTGTTTCGATCACTGTCACAGGTCCGGATACCCAGCCCCGGATACCCTCTACCTCTGGATGATCCGCATTCCCTATGATGATGATCTCATACCCGCCCTCGCTTTTCGCACTGACAATGTTGTGTATCTTTTTCACAAAAGGACAGGTAGCATCCATCAGTTCCAGACCCTGCTCCTGGATCATGCAATAGATTTTCTTAGGAACACCGTGGGAACGGATGATGACAGTACCTTCCCGTATCCCCCCCAGTTCTTCCTCATTTTGAATCACCCGGACGCCTTTTGCTTCCAGATCTTTTACCACTTCCTCGTTGTGGATGATAGGGCCAAACGTGTAAATAGGTTTTTTTCCATTTTGTACCTGTTCATATACCCGATCCACCGCACGCCGCACGCCAAAGCAAAAGCCTGCTGTCTTCGCTATGATCACTTCCATACTCTTCGTTCCTTTACCAGTTCCACAATACGATTCACTGCCTCCTGGATAGTCATATCGGAAGAATCCACCAGCACAGCATCCTCCGCCTGACGCAGCGGCGCCGTCTCCCGATGCATATCCCGGTAATCCCGTTCCTCCATCTCCCGCTCTATTTCTTCCAGACTGCACTCCTGGCCTTTTTCCCGAAGTTCCAGATATCTGCGTTTTGCCCTGGCCCCCGTGCTGGCAGTCAGATAGACCTTTAGCTGAGCATCCGGAAGGATCTGCGTTCCAATATCTCTGCCGTCCATCAGGACGTCATTGGCAGCCGCCATGGAGCGCTGCAATTCCAAAAGTTTAGCCCGTACTATGGGCTTAGCTGATGACTTGCTGGCCATCTGACCGACCTCCTCCGTCCGGATACAACTGGTTACATTTTCACCATTTAACAGCACCTGCTGCTCTCCATCCGCATAAGAGATTGCCACCTCCAAATGAGCCAGAGCTTCTTCAAGCTGCTTCTCATTTTCACAGTCAATATCGTTTCTCAGCAGATACAAGGCAATGGCGCGGTACATAGCCCCCGTATCCACATAAATAAATCCCAGTTCCTTTGCCACTTTTTTTGCAATGGTGCTCTTTCCGGCTCCGGCCGGCCCGTCGATCGCTACATTAAAACTCATCTGTTCTCCCTCTCGCTGCCCCTGTCCGGGCATTTCGTTGTAAAATTATGATTTCACAGCCATTCCGGCAGCGTAACCTGTAGACCACGCAATCTGAAGATTAAACCCGCCAGTCACCGCGTCCAGATCCAGAACTTCCCCCGCGAAATACAGACCTTTGACCAACTTTGATTCCATCGTCTGAGGATTAACCTCTTTTACCGAAACGCCGCCTCTGGTAATGATAGCCTCATTATACCCCCTAAGTCCGGTAATTGTCATCTGAAATTCTTTTGTACATTCCACCAGATGCTGGCGCTCTTCCCTGGAAATATCATGTACCGCTTTTTCCGGCGGTATGTGGCTTCTTTGGATTATGACCGGAATCAGTTTCGCCGGATACAGCGTTCCCAGCACATTTTTAAACTGCTTATTTTTATTTTGCTCAAATTCCCGCAGGATCCTGGCGTCCAGCTGCTCTGTTGACAGAGCAGGCTTCAGATCAATTTTCATCTTCAGGGGATGACTTTTCAGTTTCTTTTGTATCAGGCTGCTTACGCTCAAGATCAATGGGCCTGTCACTCCAAAATGAGTAAACATCATCTCCCCAAAATCTTCATACAGCGTCTTTTTTCCATCGGCCACGGAAATTTTCACATTGCGCAGGGAAAGACCCTGCATCTCCATAACGTCTGCTTCCGCCACCGTCAGCGGCACCAGCGCAGGGGACAATTCCGTCACCGTATGTCCGGCCTGTGAGGCAAACCGGTATCCATCCCCTGTAGATCCGGTAGTCGGATAGGATAAGCCTCCGGTTGCCACGATGACCGCGTCTGCCAAGATCTCTTTTCCATCCGACAGTCTGATACCCCTGACAATGGTCTGGTAATCTTTCTCTGACGCCAATTCACGCCGTTCAAATAAGACTTCCTTTACTTGAGCATTCAGATGCACCCCCACCTTCTGGCGTTTCAATTCATCTGCAAGAACAGCGATCACATCCGAGGAGTGATCCGATACCGGAAACACCCGGTTTCCGCGTTCTGTCTTGATCTTCAACCCGCATTTTTGAAAAAAGTCCATGGTATCCACATTGGAAAATCCGTAAAATGCACTGTATAGAAATTTCCGGTTGTTGCACACGCTCTCAAACAGCGTATCCATATCACAATCATTCGTGAGATTACATCTGCCCTTACCCGTTATATAGATCTTTTTTCCCAGCTTCTCGTTTTTTTCAAACACCTCTACCCGGCGGCCGCATCTTGCCGCCGCGATGGCTGCCATCATTCCGGCCGCCCCTCCGCCTATTACCAAAACGCTTTCCATTTTACTCCTCTATTGCTTCTTCGATCGTCTCCTGATCGGCACATTCCAGTTCAAACCAGAATTCTACACCATCTTCCCGATTCTCTACCCCGTAGTTCTGGTGGAAAGAATCCATAATAGCCTTTACAATGGAAAGTCCGACGCCGCTGCCGCCATACTCTCTGGTCCTGGCTTTGTCCACCTTGTAGAATTTTACCCAGATCTGATCCAGATCCGCTTCCGGGATCGGCTGACCGGTATTGAACACAGATATCCGTGTCTTACCATCCTTCACCTTTGCGCTGATACAGATCAGTTTGTCCCCTTCCACATGATTGAGCGCATTGCTCAGATAGTTGGTCAGTACTTCCTCCACCTTGAACTCATCCCCCCAAACCGGAAGGGTATCGCTCCCATCATAGAGGATCGCCGCTTCTTTCTGCTGCGCCAGGATCTGCGTAGACTGTATCTTTCCGTGGATCAGCGGAACAATATCAAACCGTTCCAGGCTCACCTGTTCATTTCCAAATTCCAGCTGATTCAAGGTCAGAAGTTTTTTCACCAATACATTCATTTTTCCTGCTTCATCCATGATAACATCACAGTAAAATTCACGGCTCTCCGCATCGTCATTGATACACTCTTTCAGACCTTCCGCATAGCCCTGGATCAGAGCCAGCGGTGTTTTCAGCTCGTGAGATACATTGGAAAGAAATTCCTTTCGCATCTCATCGATTCGTATCTTCTGTTCAATATCCTTCTGAAGTTCATTGTTGGCGGATTTCAGTTGGGAAATCGTTTTCTCCAGCGTCTCCGACATCTGATTAAAATGTTCGCCAAGCTGACCGATCTCATTTTCTCCTCCGCTGGTATATTTCGCGTCGAAATCCAAAGCAGCCATCCGCTTGGAAAGATTGGTCAGTTCCCGTATCGGTCTGGCAATCTTCCGCGACAGCCAGGTAATAAGGAAAATACTGAGCAGTATCACGGTCAGGCTGATATACATCATAAATTCATTGGAGATGCGGGCGTTGGCGCGGATACTTTCCATCGGGATCCGCATTATAAAATGGTAACCGCAGGTGAGGGTACCCCAGATTTCCAGGAAATCCATGTCCAGCATGGCGTCCATTTTCTTTTGTATCGTATAATGATCCGTCTGCTTTAAAATCTTGGCATCGTCCGTATCGAACCCCATATAGTAGCCCTGAAGGCGCCCCTTCATGACGGAAATGCTTTTCTCCCGAATAGAGTCGGAGCCCTGAGTGCGCAGAATCCCCTGATTTGACTCATCAAGAACCACCACATTGATATTGTTGGAGTTGCATACCTCAGCAAACTCTGTGACAAAGTATTCCTCATCCACTTCTCCGTCTTCCGAGATGTGGGTATCGATCAATGTATAAGTAACCAGCAGCGTTCTCTGTAATTTCAACACATAATAATTTTCCAGAAAAAAATTATTGATCAGCAGGTTGACCACCAGCACGATGGCCATCAGGCCGATAAACATTGCCGCCATCTGGCGGGATATGGAACGTTTCATGAATCCACCTCAAATTTATAGCCCATTCCCCATATTGTCTTAATGTAATCTCCGCGCTCGCCCATTTTGCTGCGCAGTTTTTTCACATGGGTGTCAATGGTTCTGGCATCCCCAAAATAATCGTAATTCCAGACGCTGTTTAGAATCTTTTCCCTGGAAAGCGCCAGCCCCTGATTCTCCACAAAGTAGGTCAGCAGTTCAAATTCCTTGTAGCTTAAATCCACATTCTTTCCATCGATCAGCACCTGATGTGCCGCCTTGTTGATCTCAATGGCCCCGGCTTTCAGAATATCATCTGTGCTGATGGCATTGGTCCTGCGCAGGATCGCCTCTACTCTGGCAACCAAAATCTTTGGGCTAAACGGCTTCGTGATATATTCATCCACGCCCAGTTCAAAACCCAGAAGTTCATCCCGCTCATCACTCTTGGCCGTCAGCATGATAATGGGAACCTTTGAGTATTTCCGTATTTCCCGGCATACTTCCCAGCCATCCATTTTCGGCATCATCACGTCCAGGATCACCAAGGCAATATCTTTATTGTCAAAAAACAGATCAATGGCCTGCGCGCCGTCCCCGGCCTCCAGCACAGCAAATTCTTTCTTTACCAGAAAGTCCCGTACCAGTTTGCGCATCCTACTCTCATCATCCACCACCAGAACTTTCAGTGTGTCCATATCTCATCCTCCCTGCTTTTCTTTCGATTTTATCACGGCTTTATGGTAAAACTGTGAAAAGGGGTCTGTTGCACAAAGCATTTTTTAGCATAATGTGCAACAACCCCTTTATCTTTGCCAAAAAATAATGGCACTGACTGTCTCAATGTCGAACCCCTATTGGCATCATCAGTGACTTCAGTCAGTGAACCTAGTTCGATTTCGGTCTTATCATCCGAGTACCAGCAAGTTATTACAATGCGATCATGATAAACATAGATTTTATCAACAAAGTATTCAAGAATTGTATTTCGCACTTCTTCATCATCAAAATTAGCGGATGCATACATGTCAAAGTATTTTGGAATAGAATGTTCATCCTTTGATATGGCTTGTTTGATCTTTTCAGTCTTAATTGTTTCCAGCAATGCAGCCTTTCTATTTTCAAGTTCCATGAGCCTGTTCTGCACCATCTCAGAAAGCACGCCTTGCTCTATGACCTTCACCAAATTATTCAGGCCCTTTTCTGTCTCCTTCAGCTCGACCTCCAATCCCTTAATGTACCCGTTATCGGCATTGAGAGCCTTGTAATAGGCTGACACATCCACTGCAAGAGATGCGAGATTTTCAGGGTCTCTTAAAAAATCACGCAGTAACCATAAGACATGAACCTCAAGAGTATTCTTCTTTATGCTCTGCAGGCCACACTTGCCTTTCCTATGGTTCTTACATGCATAATAATAGTGGATCGCACCAGTTTTTGAGGTTCCAGACAAACCATGCATTGTCGTACCGCATTCGCCGCAGTACAGCTTTCCTGTGAGCCAGTATCTTGGAGCATCTTCTTCCAAAGCTGGTGTTTTTGCCTTATGCTTGTTTCGTTCAAACCGCTTTTGTGCTTCTTCAAACAGCTCATCTGATATGAGTCTTGGCATGCCGCCCGGAATAACAATGTCTCCGTACCGGTATTCACCGATGTAGGCTCGGTTCTTCAAGATGTGACGCAAGCCATTATGATTGAACAACCGACCGAGTGTCGTGCGGATACCCTGGCTATTCAGTTCATCAGCTATTTCTTTAATCGGTTTGCCATCTGCATACTGCTGAAAAATCCGGCACACTATAGAGGAAGTATGCTCATCCTCAACATAGTGCTTTGTATCATCGACCTTGTAGCCAAGCATTTTATGGCCGTTATACAATGCGTTCTCGGCATTATACTGTAATCCTCTCATGACATTCACCCGCAGCTGATTGGAATAAAATTCAGCCATGCTTTCAAGCAGTCCTTCCATCAGTGCACCTTCAGGCGTATCGGTGGAAACAGCTTCCGCGACATATTGGATCGCACATCCGGCATCCCGTATTTTCTTTTTAGCAATAGCAAGCGTGTAGCGGTCACGGCCAAGGCGGTCTGTTTTCCAAAGAATAAGAACAGCGGGCTTTATCTTCCCTACTTCGGCTAACATCTGCTGAAAAGCTGGGCGCTCATCTACCGTTCCGGAGATAGCTTTATCGGCATATTCTTTTACGATTTTCAGGTCGTGTGCTTCAGCATACTCCTGAGCGCGCTCCCGCTGCTGTTCAATCGATGCCTCGTTTTGAGCATGCGAGGAGAAGCGATAGTAGGCAATAGCAAGGTTATTGTCATTCTGTATGAAGTTCTTTGCCATCTAATCACCCTCTCGAAATTATAGAGTTTTATTATAGCCGATTTTACTATATTTTTCAATGCTGGTAGCGCTTTTATTTTTATTTTGAAATACATTTTTTCCGAAAAAAATTTCTCTTCTTCCTGCTCCCTGCCTGCCCTTCAAAGTTCTTCTTCCGGCGTTTACAGCGAGGTCAAGAAACAAGGGGACCGGTACGCCGCAGGGCAGTTCTTGACGGAGCGTCCGCAGCCAGTAACCCCATAATGAGTAAAGGCGTATAGCAGCACACCTGTCTATACGCCTTGTTTAGCCGGAACCGGGAGGATATCACTCTCCCCTGGGGGGTCAAATCCCGATGGACGGCCATTGGCTACACACCTCTATCACTTTACAAAAAATCCGCGAGAATGCGATCCGCTGCATACCGGAAATAACCGCCCAGGTTACTGCACCCCGCATCTTCCGCCATCTGCGCAGCTAACTCCAGCTGAGATTGCAGATGAGATACTATCGCGCACATATTCTCTTTGTCCATACTTTTTATTTCCCTGTCAACTGCCTGCTTTTTTTCCCGCATCGCCCGCAGAGCCAGACGGATCTGCGCACATCTCTTTTCCATAAAATCCGCTTCGGGAATGAGACACTCCTGCCTAAGCTGGTTCTCGACAAACATGTAGTAATGCAGCTCTTTTGCAAGGCTTTTGATTCCTTCTTGATACGTGTTGAACATACTTTCCTCCTTAATCCAAATTGAATATAGATGTAATAGCGTTCATATATTATAAAGCGTCCATGTTACCATTTTCCCATAAAAAGGGGGAAGTTGAGTATGATATCCTATAAGCCGTTTTGGGAAATGCTGAAGGAGCGCGGGATCAGCACATATCAGCTGATTTACCGTTACGGAATCTTGCCAGATACGGTTCAGCGTCTTAGAAGTGGAAAGGCGATTACGACAACGACCTTAAATACTCTTTGCGTCACGCTTGGCTGCGACATTTCCGATATTCTGGCATTCGAGCCGGAAGAAGAATGAACAGCCGGGCGGCAGGCCGGCTATTTTGCAGCCCCCTGCACACCTTTTTGCATCGAAAAGAGCTGTGGCTGTTCAAAGATCAGGTTGTCCACAAAGCGCTCAACCGCGGAATTCAGGTAGCGGCAGCCAAGCCTGGATTTTTCCGCATTTTCCGCCCATATCCGGAGCGTCTCCTCCTCCACCGGGAAATCCATGCGGTAAACCCTTCTCGCTTCATGCAGCGGGGATAATAATGGATTTTTCAGTATCTGGTAAAAGTCCTCGGCCGTCATCGGCTCCAGGGAAGTAATCGATCCGATCCTGCCGGCAATCTCAAGCCTCATATTCCCATGGTTTACGAGGTCGTCAACTGTGACCTCCTGATAGCTGCCCCGGGCCTTTTTCCCCGGCAGTGCGCCGAAGCCGATGCCGGGGCTGTCCACCGCTTTCTTTTGGAGCAGGGATTCAAAGGATCCCAGCAGCACCACGCTGACCCCGGAGCAGTCCACGGAGAATGCCTTCTGGCTGTTGTTTTCATTCCCAAAGTCCATCCGGTCGCCGTTTAACATGCACAGGATCTGGTTCTGGATCATCAGCCCGTAGTTCGTGCCGTTTCCCCCAATATGGGTCTCCAGCATTTTGTCCGCCTCATCAAAGACGATAATCATATGCCCCCGCGTCTGTTCATCCATCCCCTCAAAGAGATCCCGGAGATTGTTTCCGCGATACCCGTCCGGCTGCAGGCGGGAGCCGTCTACGATCTGGATAAATCCATATTTGTCCCGGAGTGTTTTCCAGATCTGCGTTTTGCCGGAAGCGGTCGGCCCCATAAAGAGCGCTACCCTGCGCCTCCCGCATAGGTGGTGGTAGAGCAACAGGCTTGCAGCCTTTTTTGCTTCCCTCTGTTTGTACACTGCCCGGTCGAGCCAGCTGTAGATTTCCCCGGGAAGGGGAACCGGCCCCGAATTGCCGGGATAGGAATGGTACGGCCTGCCCAGGGCAGAGCGCTGCTTCTGGATTGCTTCATAGTCTGTCACGTCAGAGCACTCCGCGAGGATATCCGCGATTTTTTCCAGTTCATAATCCGTGATATTTGTGTCTTCCAACGCATGGATCAGAATCTGGGAGGTTTTTTCGGAGAGCGCCCCTCGCCAGAGCGGGGAGACCTCCTCCGCCTGCTGTTTCAGATCGAAATACTCTGCCTCGCTGGCTTCCAGCATTTCCCCGTCATGCACTCTCCGGTTGAACTCCTCCTCCGGGTTTTTCATGAGTTTATCCGCGCCGCCGCGTCTTATAAGGCCCAGATAGGCCATCCAGAAATCGAATGCGATTAATTTATTCACCGCGCACCTCCTTTCCTTCCGTGTCCCCTGCCCTGATTTTCCATACACATCAGGCGGCAACCTGTAGCTTTCCACCCTCCAAAGTATATACATGGTCCGAGAGCAGATCTTCCGGTTTTACAGCAGTGCGGTTGACCTGGCAAACGATCTTCTTTAACTCGCAGGGATCCATGTCCCTGCGGCTGAGCACGATCCATTCGTGGATAGAGGAAGGCAGGCAGTAGCAGCCCTCCGGGAAGCGCTCTGTGATTTCCTGCTGGAGCGGTTCTGAGAGGATGGCGCACCCTGAGGGGATATCATACCCGCGATAAGTTCTTCCATCGGGGCAAAGCAGTACGAAGCATCATTCTCCCTCGCCGCCGCTTCCAGATCTTCGAGAGTAACTCCCCACTCTTTTGCCATTTGTTTTGTAACGCCGACAAGTGAGCCGGGGCTGGTATTGGGTGGTAATAAATGTGCCATATCTTCCTGTATCCGGAAGAAGTAGACTGCTGCCAGGTCACCTGCCAGCGGATTGGCAAGCAGGCCGGTGGAGAGCATGTCAGCGCCGTAGGAAAGTCCGGCAAGGCAGCGGCAGATTCCCGCTCTTACATCCTCCCAGGAAACCCCTTTGAATAAACTTGTCTCAATCATCATTGGAATACCTCCTTAAAATTTGTTATATCTTCCAAATTTCACCCGTTATTTTTATATAAATATGGCATTTTGACGATTAATTTTCTTACCTATGATACACTTCCCGTTATTGTACACTTTTCCAAGGATTGTTGATTGTCCTATGATATCAGATAGAAACTTATTACGCCGCTTTCGCAGCAGCGGGTTTGCTGGCACGACCCTTTTTGCCTTTTTGCTCCACAGCAGCCTTAGCCTGCTGCCTTGCGCTGACCACTGCCCGTGTCTCCCCAAAGCGGATAGCGTCGATCTGGAGGACAATGCCGTAAACCCGCTCTCCGTCCGCCCTGGCGTAATTGTTATTCCGGACGGAATACTGGGCGGTAACCTTATCGCCCTGGTGCAGCATGCCAAACACACCATCCCCATTTACAGCACGCTCCGCAGGGATAAAGGATTCGAGCGGGATAAACTGCGTGCCCCTTCCCCCATCCCGGTTCTTGTAAGCATTGGGAGCGGCAACCGTGATCCGGACTTTCTTCGACCCGTCTGCATTGTCGTATATCTGCGGGTCTGCAGTCAGCCTCCCGGTGGTAATACCAAAGTTTTCAAGATTAAACATAGATGATCAACCTCCTACAGCAAATATTGTGATTGTTGAGAAAAAGATATTTTTTACAGGACTTAACCCGTTCTTTAACAGCCCTTCCCTATCTGGCCGGCCAGGCCAGGATGGTACATGACAAGGCTTCTTAAAACCCCAATTTTCCGGTCCAGCGCGGCGCTGGGGGCACCCGGAGCGTGTAACGCGGAGGGCAAGAAATACAAGGTGCATTTATGCAGCCTGTATTTCGCAGTAAGGGCCTTTGCGATGCAATCGCAAAGGTGAGCATGACGTGCCAAAGGCTGCGTCTGCGAAGTCGTCCCGGCTGTGCCGGGCGCAAGCTTTGAGCAACGAACGGGACGGACGTTTGTGACAAAGCTGCGTCACGACCCCTTATGCCCTTTTTCTTTCCCGCGGCTTCTTAGTGCCTTTTCTGGCACGAAAGCCGCTACGCCGTTTATCCATGCGGTCTGGAATTTCGATAAACGGTGTGGTTTCAGGGCAGGAACAGGGGTCGGTGCTGACTATTTTTCGAAAATTAGCACCTGACCCTTTATTCATCAGGGGTACTTGTCGAAAAAAAAATCCGCAAAACGGCGTCACTTTCGAAAATTGCGTTCTGGGGGTTTTTCAGGCAATTTTCCGGTGCGTTTTGCGGGGTGTATCGGTTCATGGTTCCTGACCGTTACTCGTAGGAGCAAGCAGTTTATAGAAAAAGAGATGCGGATAAATGCTGCTTTTTTGTACCATTTTTGGTACAAAATTGTACCAATAATGTGTAAGCCAAAGCGTTGCGGATATTTGCTGCTTTTTTGTACCATGATTGGTACAAAATTGTACCAATCATGTGTAAGCCAAAGCGTTGCGGATATTTGCTGCTTTTTTGTACCATTTTTGGTACAAAATTGTACCAATCATGTGTAAGCCAAGGCGTTGCGGATATTTGCTGCTTTTTTGTACCATTTTTGGTACAAAATTGTACCAATCATGTGTAAGCCAAAGCATTGCGGATATTTGCTGCTTTTTTGTACCATGATTGGTACAAAATTGTGTATAGGAAGGCGTTTCCCCCCGCCCCCCAAAATACAGCCAGAAGAAGAAGGATCGTTATAGTTCCGTTCTGTACTGACATGCTGTTCCATGACTGGTAACATTTTTTATCGATGGTTCCATTCCTTTTTTGTAAAAATGGAACAGCAAGTCCCGCATGGATAAAGGCTCTGCTCCGAAAAAACCGGTAAAGTTCCAAAGTTCCACTTTTTTAGAACTCCTTTATAGACACAATTTGATATTTGTATTACATATAATATATAGCATGTATATGTTTATATAATGTTGCATATAGTTTATAAATATATATCTTTCATGAATTGACCTATTTAAAAGTGGAACTTTGGAGTATTTTGTTCTGACCCGCATGAATAAAGGCCAAGCATGGTATCATTTTTTCTTTCAAAAATGGAACCGGAATGGAACTTTGGAACCGCCGCACTGTTATAGTGATTTTCTTACTGTCTCAGGGGTGTAACCCCTCCTTCTTCCTGCTGTATTTCAGGGGGTGCGGGGGAAATACACATAATAATTAGCCTGTTTTGCGATAAAAAAAGCCCGCCCCGATGGTGCGGGACAGGCAATAATAGTATCCTGGTTAATCGCGTTGAACTTGAATAGAGTGTCCTTATGGGGGAATAAAGAATATCATAATTCATATACTGAACTCCTTTGCCAGAACAATGTCAACCTCCTCAGCAGAAATGCCCTTTCCTACTTTCAGTGATTCTACGCCCTTCATCAGTTCCGCATCTAATTCAGCCTGGGTAAGGCCACCTGCAGAAACCGGCCTGGGTGATGGGATCCTGAGTTCGAAGGGCATACCGTTACAAAGTACGATCTGGCTGTAAAGCATCTGAATCGCGCTGGAAGGAGTGATGCCCAGTTTCGTGAGAATGCTTTCTGCATGTTCTTTCAGCCCGGTATCAATACGGGCATACACAGCGGTTGTATTTGCCATTTAATCACCTTCCTTTTCTTACTTCCTAGTATATACAAGATTGCTTGCAAATGCAAGCAATTATATCAGGTTGTTTTTATTGCATACATTGCCCTCTTATTTGTTCGTCATCTTGCATTATTGAGTGAGAATCGCAAACATTAGATGGCAGCACCCAGATTTACAGATCTAAAGAGATTCTTGTCATATAGCCTGAAATCTGATAAAATCACAATATTCTGTGATATTGTGATTTTGGATGTTGTCTCCTTGCCGGCGCGAACTGCGTGATACAGCAGCATAGTACAGCCATCGGGAGAAGACAAGTGAGTACGAATGCCGGAAAGGAGCAAACGTAAAATGAGGAAAAGAACGGTATCTATTGCAGTCTTGTTTTTTGCACTGCTCCTGCTGCTTGGAGCGGGGAAGGGACAACTCGCGCAGGCCAGCGAAACGAAGCTGGTGACAAAGAATAACAAGGTTTACTGCTACGTGGACGGCAAAAAAGTAAAGAATTCCTGGAAGACCATCGATGGAAAAAAGTACCACTTTGGAAAGAAAGGCGCTGCGGATACCGGCTATGTGAAGATCAAGAAAAAGTATTATGACTTCAACAAAATGGGTGTCATGCAGACCGGCTTTGTCAAGTTCAAGAAAGGTTACCGTTATTTTTCTCCGGTGAATGGGCGGCAGCTGACTGGCTGGCAGACCATAGACGGGCAGAAATATCATTTTCTGAGTACGGGATTTGCCAACAGCGGACTGAAGAAGCTGAAGGGAAAACATTACTATTTCGGGGCAAAAGGCATTATGCGAACCGGCTGGATTAAGCTGAGCGGCGGGAAGAAGTATTATTTCTCCCTGAAGGATGGGCACATGTTCACTGGTAAGCACAAAATTGACGGGAAGACCTACTATTTCCGCAGCACAGGAGTCATGGTAAAGGACGACTGGGTGGGCGGCAATTACTACGATAAAAACGGCGTGTTGGATGTGTCTAAAAAATCCTCCATCGGTTCGCTGAAATCTAAGCTGACGAAGCAAATTTCTGGATACTACGGAACCTGGTCTGTTTATGTGAAGAATTTGAAGACCGGGGAAAGTTTCACCATCAACAACCAGCAGATGTATGCGGCGAGCCTCATCAAGCTGTTTGCCATGGGAGCAGCTTACCAGAAGGTGCACGACGGGAAGCTGTCGGAAAGCGCCATCTCCGGTCTCATTCCCACCATGATTGCCGACAGCGACAATTCTGCGTTCAACAGCGTGGTAAAAAACATCGGACTTTACACGGTCAACAACTGGTGCAATGCGCACGGCTATACACAGACTACGCAGGTTCATGGCCTGTCACCGGCGTACAATAACAGCGGTATCCGTACCAGCAACGGCTCCAATATGACAAGCGTGAGGGACTGTGGCATGTTCCTGGAGTCGGTATACAAGGGAACCTGCGTCAGCAAGAAGTATTCCCGGAAGATGCTCTCGGCTCTTAAGCTGATCACCCGTGACAAACAGCTCTATTACAGAAGCAAGCTGCCCGCAGGAGTTCCGGGCGGAGTAACCGTGGCGAACAAGACGGGAGACCTGAATGACTATTCTCACGACTGCGCCATTGTATATTCCAAGGGAGCGGACTATGTGATTGCCGTCATGGCGAAGGTCCCGGGCAGAGGCTACAGCAGCTCAAGCGGGCATGCAGCTATCGCCAGAACGGTTTACAATTATTTTAACTGATCGGAATTGCTTTCAGGGAAACGCTGAATAATGCATCGGAAGGAATAGAATTTTCTTGTATGTCGCTTTCTTCGTCTGTATGGTGTTCGCATACCTTTCATTTGATGGAGGCGTCTTATCTTCAGAGACTTTCATGTTGCGTTTCGCTGCAAGTTCTTCAAGGTCTACGCTGATGATTTCTTTTTTGTACGGATTATACAACGTCATCGTCTCGTTCTGCCTGGGCTGCTTCTGGCGCAAAGTCAGTTCGCTCCCCAGAGATTCTACAAAGATGTTTTTCACAAGCACCATGCTCAGAGCGTTGTTTTCCAGTTCTAATGCCTGTGTTTCTGATACTTTGAGCCAGATGGATCCGATGGATTTCTGACTGTTTTCTTCATAACGAAATATTTTTTCTGCCCCTTTTGCGGCAGGTTTGTATCGGAATACAGTTCCGACTTCAAGTTCGCTAAACCGTTTCGTTTGTGTGATCGATAAATCATTTATATGCATGTCTGATTCTCTTTCCTTTTAATTCCGAATTTGCATCCAGCATAGCGGGGCAACGCCGTAAATGATGATCGTGTTTATCATCACGGGTAGCTGTCCAGTAACATGTGGGATAGTTTCTTTTGTTCCATACCACTCTGTCCATATCATATGGTATGAGCGTTATGATTTGCGGCCGTGTTGGCAGGAAGAAGTCTTCATCTGTAATTCTTTGCAGCATTTCTTCCGGAACGCTGCTGTGGAATTCTGTTCGTAAATATTCCTGGATATCGGAGTTTTCGTAGACGTTGCTGTTATTTTTATTAAAAATGTAATCGGTTATTCCGGTACGCTTCCAGAGCAGGATTCTGTTTTCGTCCGGATGCTGCGAGTCGTAGCGCGTATCCAGCACCTTCCAGTCGCATCTTTCAATCCTGATTGTGTCGCCCGCCTGAAATTCTCCATGCAGGATTGCATGGTCAACCTGGTTCCAGTCTATGTCCTGCTCGGTAAGTCTTGTAATTCGCATGGATAATTCTCCTTTCCCTATTCCCAGTCAACCAATGTACGGTCGTTTTCGTCCCAGATGGCATAGTCGAACTCGACATTCGCATCACTCTGTTTGTTCTTGAGATATTTTTCGTCCTCTTCTAAAAGAGCCTGCTCCATTTCGTCGTAGAAAGGACATGTGCCGTTTTCCATAATGTCATTGTGCGGTTGACAGAAAAAGAATCAGGAGCAGCGATGTTTCGCCGCTCCTGATGGGCTTTTATATTTTAGTTTGCGTGTTCCAATTTTAGTCCGCAATCACAAATGTCTCCAAGCCCTTTACCAGTTCCATTGCTATTTTCGGTTCTATACTTAAAGAAGTGCTGGTGGTTTTTATATTTATATTCGCCGCAACCGGAACATACATATTCGTAAATGTAGTTAGTACATGTGGCTACTCCCATTTCCGGGTACCAGTATATTCCATCTGGATGTTTCTTCCACCAAGCGTCTGGGTTTGTTCGAGCCAGATTCTTTTCCGGCGCAACGCATGTGTCGTACCAGTCCTCTTCGTTGCTAAATGTTTTTCCACAATCACCGCAAATAACTTTTAAGACGGCTCCGTCCTGCTTGTACGTCGCTTTCACTTTCTTTTTCACATAGGTATGCGTATGTGTCGGAGCAGGTGTCACAGTCGATGTTCCGGCTTTCTTTACCGTTACATACAGCTTATAAGATTTTTTGTTATAAGTCACGGTAATCAGTGCGGTCCCGGCTTTTTTTGCGGTAATCTTACCGGCTTTGCTCACTGTCGCAACGGAAGTTTTATTGGACTTGAAGGTGCACCTGGACGCGGCAACCTGTTTCGTGGCTGTCTTGTTCGTCTTGGTAACCCAGTACACTTTCAGCGGAACGGTCTTTCCGATGTTCACGGTCGCCTGGTTCTTGCCGCCTGTAGTCGTGATCTTTACGGCGTTCGTCTTCACATCGATAGAAGTTACGGGGTTCTTTACCGTCACCACGCACTTCGCCTTGACATTCTTATAGGTGCAGGTGATGGTCGCCTTGCCGGCTTTCACGCCTTTTACGACACCTTTCTTGGTGACCGTGGCGATCTTTTTGTTCGAGGTCTTCCACTTCGCGGAAGTGGCTTTGATACCGGAACCCTTGTACTGGGCAGACAGCGTTATTTTCTGTCCTTTATAA
>CACYXH010000072.1 GCA_902778245.1 uncultured Lachnospiraceae bacterium
GGAGGAATGTCCGAATTACGATGGTCCGCTGTCCATCGATTTCTACGGCCGGCTTCATCCGAAACACACAAACGGAACCGTCCGGTTCACCAGCGCCACGAATTCCTATGCGGCTGTGTCACAGTCCATGGCGGAAGCCTTTGATAAAAAGGTAGACCACCGGCTCCTGATCCGGCGGCTGGGTGTGAATGCCGACAAAACGACATCTGATGACGGAATATATCAGCTGGATCTGTTCACGGACTATGAAGCCCTGAAACGCGAAAAAGCCATACAAGGGGCGATGCTGGAAATCCGGCAGCGTTATGGAAAGAACGCCGTGGTGAAAGGGCTGAATATGCTGGAAGGGGCGACCACCATGGAACGGAATATGCAGATCGGCGGACATAAATCAGGAAAAACAGGGGCGCTTGAACCGTCAGAAATATAAGCAGTCCCGGAGAGGAGAAGTTTAGAATTGAGCACAGCAGTGATCGGCTACATGCCGATGCCGGTAAATTTTGAATATCGTTCGCTCTTCCTCCACGGAAGACCGAAGCATGAGAAGTTTGACGACTTCTGGCGCAAACATCCGCCGATGGACAGGACCCACCGCGCCAAGATCTTTTCCGCACTTGACGCTCTTGCCGGATTTGACGGATGGATCGCCAGTAAAGAAGTGAAGTACTGCGACCGGCGGTACTTAAGCGAAGAAGAGCATGACAATCTGGACAGAAAGCTGTCCGTTCTCCGCGGCCTTACCCGGAACAGCAGAGAGGTCCGCAGGAATAAACCGGCCGTTACCGTTCAGTACTTCTCTCCCTGCACAGACAGGAACAGCTTTGCTTACGGAACCGGCGGCGTCTACGAAGCCATATCCGGAATCTGCAGGAAGATTGATGATGTTGCCGGCACGATTACCATCGGAGAAACTGTAATACCGCTTGATGATATCACAGATGTTACAGGCACCTTGTTCGACAGCATCGGAGATGATATACCATAAAAGAAAGTAAATCGGACAATCCGAAACGAGGGAAAGGAGGATGCCAATGTCAACCACATGGAACCTGTGGCACGGATGTACAAAAGCATCAGAGGGCTGCCGGAATTGCTATGTCTACCGCCGGGACGCGGAATTCGGCAAGGACTCCTCCATTGTCACAAAGACAAAAGCCTTTGATCTCCCCATCCGAAAAGACAGGAAAGGTGAGTATAAAGTAAAGCCGGAAGACGGTGTGGTCTATACCTGCTTCACCTCAGACTTCTTCCATCCGGATGCGGACGAATGGAGAAGGGATGCCTGGGCGATGATGCGCACCCGTGCTGACCTTGATTTCTTCTTTGTCACAAAACGGCCGGAGCGGTTTCATGTGAATCTCCCGGAGAACTGGGGAGAAGGCTATAAAAACGTTCACATCTGCTGCACCTGTGAAAACCAGTATATGGCTGATAAGAGGCTCCCCATATTCCTGGAGCTTCCCATCCGCCATAAATCCATCATCCACGAGCCGATGCTGGGGCTGATCAATATTGAACGTTATCTTGAGAAATACGGAAAAGAGATCGACCAGGTGGTCTGCGGAGGTGAATCCGGCGATGAAGCCCGGCTCTGTGATTATGCCTGGGTGATGGATACCATGTGCCAGTGTATGAAATACGAAGTGCCGTTTCACTTCAAGCAGACCGGCGCCAACTTCAAGCGTGGAGAACAGATCTATCACATCCCGCGAAAGGACCAACAGGAACAGGCTGCCAAAGCCAAAATCGATTATATACCGCCGGAGCGGTTACGAAAGGAACTCTATGAAAATGAAGAACAACGATATCCGGATCTGTACCAGCTGTCACTTCCTCTTTAAGGGTAATCCGAATTACGGCTGCTGCCCGGACTGCGGAAAGCCGACCATCCGGGACGCCGACGATAAAGAAATGGCAGAGTGCTGGTATTTCAGAAAGATCTTTGCAGAAGCGAAGCCCGCATGACGCGGGCTTTTATCGTGTCCGGAAGCCATAGTCATGCTCCACGACAGGAATCGTCTTTACCTTCATATTTTCGATCCGGACATACGTGCCACGCCCGATGGCAAGGATGACCTGGTCGATCTGCGACTCTTCTCCCTGGATCTCCATGGACACAGAACCATCCCATTCGTTCTTTACCCATCCTGTACAGCCATAGAGATCTGCTGCATGGCGGGCCCGATACCGGAAGCCGACTCCCTGCACATAACCATAGAAAATGATATGTTTCCGCACAATACTGTTATTTCCCATTTTGATCCTGCCATTCCGTCAGGAAATCATAAAGGCCATCCTGCGATAAAACGCCTCGTTTCAAATCAGCCGGGAATAATCCGGCTTCATCTGCTTCATAATCCTCCCGCCATTCACCTGAGGTATAGTACTCATCCAGGAGCCGGACTTTTACCTGCAGCGCTTCTCCGAATGCTGCGGATCCATGACTAATGCTCCGTACTTCATCAAAAAGCTGTTCATAAAAGGCCACACGTTCTGTCCTGCCAAGTGGCTGAAAGCGCCTGATTGTTTTTCCGTCACGCTCTACCGTTTCATTCCACATATCTGCCGGGCGGACCCATATCCCGCCATCTCCATACAGAGCCTGATAAACTACCATCGGCTCAGTTGTTTCACTATGACGGGCAATCGAAAGCACCCGGTAACAGTTTCCCTTGAAATGCCGGTACAGGCCGGGAGCTATCGCTGCCGTCGCTTCCTCATAAGTCATGGCTCATCCTCCGTTCCCAGGCCATAATACAGCATCTCATTGTATCTGGCGTTTGCTTCCTCACTGGCTTTTTTCTCTTTCCAGGCACCTATCTCGCTGCGGATTGCCAGCATCTCATCCACGATCAGTTCCTCACTCTTTGGCTTTACATAGTCCAGATAAGAAATCATGCGTCCCATGGCCTTCGGACTTCCCAGATGCTTTGCCACAGCCTCACCGAGCTCAGCCGGAAACCCGAGCCGTTCAACCGACCTCACGAGTTCGTCTTTTGTTCTGGTCCATATTCGTTGGTTCGTTATCATCCTGTTCTCCGTTCAGTCAGCCCACACCCGAATACACTGTGCCCCCGTTTCTTTCATACACTCCGCAGCCAGATCTACCCAGCTGACACAGTGGTCCAGGATCACGGAATCTGATGTGATCACATTTTCCCTGCCATAAAGGAATCTGTCCACATCCCGCAGGATCTGTATATCCTGCCCAAAAGCGAATTCTTCTCCGGTATCTGCTGTCAATGCCTTCAGCCGTCCCGAGTTCGACACCGGTTCATCAAGCAGTATAGTCGCTTTGCTGATCCTGGCTTTCTGAAGTGTCTGAAACAACATCCGAACTGCTTCCGAAGTCTCAGGAATCAGACGATATGTTCCCCTGAGCGCCGCCAGATCCCGGATCGTGCCATCCATGCACTCAAACAGAATCCCTTCACTCAGCATAACCTCCAGAGTGATGATGGTATTGAAGCCATCGATCCAGACTTCTTTTCCTTCCAGATCAGACATCTGCACCCGCCGGCTCGTCGTACGACAAGTTGCTCACCTGTGGCCAGGCTCCGCATAATTGCCAGTCGCTGCCTCTCGGACAGCAGGAAATGATTGCCGACAAAGGTCGATGCCTGCTTCAGATCATAGCCTTCACCTATCAGATACCGGACATGGCGTGATGCTGTCTGCATTGTATGGATTGCTTCCAGGGAGAAGTTCCGCTCATCTTCCGGCAAATAACCTCTCTTTGCATTCACTCCATATCTCTCCCTGTGTTCTTAAACACTGTCAACAATTCCCTGCAGATACTGCTTATATGCCTCCCGCACATCGTCCGGCCAGCTGATCCGCATCCCTTTCCCGATTCCGGCAAGCCATCCGAAAAACTGCGGGCTGACCGTTACCGTCACGCCGGCATGGAAATGCTCCTCATCATGAGGATGGATCATCACATCCGTTCCGAAGCGGTCAATCACGACCCCGACCAGATGGTTTTCTCCTTCCAGAGTAATCTTCCGGTCCTCGCCGCCGTACATGCCGAAGGTCTTCCGGGCAAATGCAGCCAGGTCAAAGTCCGTGAAGTTTTCCTTCCCGAGCCGTCCCATCTCCGACACCCGGATTTCCTGCATCTTGTCCACACGGTAGTGCTTGATCTTCTCTGCGGCGGCATCATATGCAACCAGATAATAGTTCTCGTCATCCCATGTCAGAGCCCACGGAGAAACCACGTATTCCGCGCCGTCTTTCTTCCGTACCAGTTCTTTTTTTACCGTCCATTCGCAATATCGGAAACCGATCTGCCGGTTATTTTGAATAGCCTCGTGAATGGCATCCACATTTGAATAAATCGCATCGTTATCAGCCTTGATCCGGTTGTAAATAAACACCTGCCTCTGCAGCTGCTTGGCATTCTCATTGCTTGTCTGTTTTGCCAGCTTCCGGATCAGATCCTCCGATTTCTCCTTCGTAATGAACTTAGAAGACTGGACGGCATCCACCAGAAGCTTTAGCTCTGCCAGGTCAAAATCTCTCTTCTCAACATAGTAGCCGAAGTTTTTTCCCTTGATCTGGCGGATTTTCATTCCATAGGTCTTCAGGCGCTCAATATCTGTATAGATTGTTTTGCGGTTGTAAGAGTACTCATAGCGGGACTGCATCTTTTCGCAGAGTTCGGTCGCGTTCATGGGATGCGAAGGATCTGTTTCCTCCAACAGCATCTGCATCAGATATAGGATTTTCAGTTTTTCCTCTGCCATGATCAGCTCCCCTTTTTATGATCGTTCCAATTTTTTCAGCAAGATCCGGCCGCTTGTCAGCGCGTCCTCCTTAGCCTGATGTGCCTTTTCATGCGGTATTTCAAAGTACTCCGCAACTGCAGCCAGACTGTGGTGTTCCAGTTCCGGAATCTGTGTCGCCAGCTGCCGGGTGTCGATGAACCGGAAGGCGGCCTCTATTCCAAGCCGGTCCAGGGTGTTGCATAGAAAACTCAGGTCAAATGCAGCCACATGTCCGCAGACCAGGACCTTTCCTGATGCAGCATCACCCAGAAATTTCATGAATTCCGGATAGACATCTTTCTCTGCAGGTGCCGCTGCCAGCATCTCGTCTGTGATGTGGTTCAGCGCAGACACTTCCGCCGGAATATGGATTCCCGGATTCACATAGCTTTGAAAGGATGCTGTGGGAATACCCTTTTCAAACAAGACTGCACCGAGTTCCACGATACAGTCCCTGTCCGGATCCAGGCCTGTTGTCTCCGTATCAAAAGCGATGAACCGCTCCGATAATTCCCTGGCTGTTTCCGCATCCAAAAAAGCCCTGACAGCTAATGCAGAGCCAAATTCGATTTTTTCAATCGTTCTCATGTCCATCGCCGCGTGAAATCTCCCTGTTTTTCTATTGCCAGGTCTTCCAGACATCCGGCGTATATCCGACAGTAGCCTGGCGGCCGTTCCGGACAATCGGCTGTCGGATGACACTCTGGTTCTCCATCACCTTTTCCGCACGTTCATCCGCTGAGATATAAGTAACCAGAGCCAGCAGGTCTTTATCCCTGGCATCACAGAATTGAACTCACCCTTGCTGAGTCCTTTTTCTTTCAGATCGATGGATTGAAACTTTATACCACGCTCCTTGAAAAAGCGCTCTGCCTTACGTGTATCGGAACTTTTCTTTGTTCCGAAAATCTGGATGTTCATTTGCAACGCTCTCCTGTCGCTCCGATTTTTTCTTAATCAGATTTCTTCCTCAAGAACAAAATATATCCAACAATCACAGCAGCCACTACAGGAAGCCCCATGTCGCTTCCCATCGCAAACTGGTAGGAGCTTCCGGTGATAAAAGTTGAATATAGATAATCGAGCAGATTCCAGAAAAACAGAACCGCAATAATAAACAGAATAAATGCTGCATACTTGTTCTTAATCATTGTAAGTCTTCACCCCCTAACTTCGCCGAAGCATTTTTCAAATCTTTACACCTTCATGGATTCCCGAAAAATCTTCCACGTCAATGCACCGAAATCCATTCTCCATTAAAAGTTGCGCAGTCACCCCCGCACCATCCACCAGTGTACCGGTAAATGTGCCGTCATACCGCTGCTTTACTCCGCAGCTGGGACTTCTGGACTGCAGCACGATCAGATCCGGCTGCTCTCGCCTGGCTATTTCCAAACATTTCGCCGCTCCGGCACGGAACTCATCATCTACAATCCGGCCGTCTCTGGCCGTGACTACACCATTCCTGATCTCGGAAGGAACACGCGGTGTCGGAAGACTGCCCATCTGCTCCGGACAGACTGTAATCACTTCATTTTCCTTCATCAGTTGCAGGATCTTCTCGTTCCGGTTATTGCCGCCATTATATTTACAATTCTCGCCTGCCAGGCAGGCACTGACCATGATCTTCAATTTCTCATTCCTTCTTCAGATATCTTACCGGCACTTCCTTTGTCAGCCAGACATGATTGGCCGATTCAAAGAAATGATATCCATCCGCTGCCATCTGCCTGCAGTCAATTTCATAAATGACAGGCCTGCCGTGCCGGCTGCCCACCTTCTTTGCGGTTTCCCTATCTGAAGAAAGATGCACATAGAGCCGGCTCTTCGGAAGCAGTCCCTGTACATCTATCGAAGCAACGTATTTTTCACCTGTCCCATGCCATAGGATTTCCGGCGGGGTTTTCTCCTTTAGCTCCACGTCTACCGGTATGGAATGGCCTTGATTTGCTCTGATCAGGGTATGATCCTCATTGAAAGAGTAGCGCTGCTTTTCATCCGCTCGGACGATTTCTTCCAGGATTTCCATATCCAGTGTATGGCCGCCCGATTGATTGATGCCGGCAATCAACTCCGTGACATCCGCCCATCCATGCTCATCGAGTGTAATCCCGATCGTTTCGGGTTTGTGGCGCAGGATCAGGGAAATGAACTTGCTTGTATTCTTATTTCTATCGGATCTCCCGCTCCTCATCTATGATCTCCGCCTCCGTATTCTCCTCCACAAAAAGGGAGATGTCATCCATGAGACTGTCGGCCATCGCATTATGCGGCACGATTGCCGCCACGCCGATCACAATGATCTGGTGTGTGTCCTGCTCATCAACTTCAGCTGCTGAAACATGGTATTTATTCTGCAGCTTAGCAATGAGACTTTTCACTATCATTCTCTTTTCTTTCAGACTGTGAACCCATTCGGCTCGCAGCCTGAAGGTCATTACGGCTATTCTCATTTCTTTTTACAGGGAGCCTTACTCTTCCTCTTCAAGTGAATCTGTCATGATATCAATGGCATCGTCCAGTGCATCCAGCGCTTCATCCAGGGAATCTGCTTCTTTGTCATCAAAATCCATGGCCTCCGTCACTTCCGCCAGACGGTTTTTCGCGGACTCTACCTGATCTATGATCTCCGGCAGTTCCTTTTTATAATCCATCTGTTTCCTCTTCTTATCTGGCATCTGCATCATCGGGGAATTGATCCCAATCACGGTCTGTACCATTGCCCTGTACTCCTTCCCTCCGTCAAATGGTGATTACTATATTCGGGTACTCATAGCAGCTGCTCATTCTCTCACGAAATATCGAACCTTATGATCACGGCACCATTCCTCCGCCATCCTACGGAATGTAAGAGACCTGAAATCATAATACTTGTCTGCTATACCGGTATCATTGATCGCGTCCTTGAATGCGCGGTAAGGATGTCTGCCGTTCAACGCTCGCCACAGGCGGTTTGCCACATTTCCTCGGGTACAGGTATCTGTAAAGTCTTCCATGATACGTTTTTCATGCAGCTCATACTGACTCGGCAGGCGAATGAAATAATCCGCTTCTTCTATCTCTTCCCAGAGTTCTTCATCCTCGTCAAGCCCTGTTAATCCCGGGTCATCCGGGACGGATACAATCTCCCCTGTTTTTGTGTTCAGAAACTGAGACCATTCGTCCATACAGGATTCAAATGCCGCCGCAATATCTTCCAGGTAAACAGGCTTCGGCATCTCTTCCCCGGAGTACAGATAAAACAGCTCCAGATATTCCTTCTCAACATCCTGGAATGATCTTACGGTATATTCCAGGTCAATATGCACCTCTGGGATCTCTCCAAACTGCGTTTCATCCAGAAGATTCTCCAGATCGTACCAGAGCATCTCGTCATCAATATCCTTCAGCTGCAGCTGTTCCGCATCCGTCAGGGCGGATCCCAGATATTTCTGGTAAATCAGTTCCAACAGCTGGTCTTCCTTCTTTCGGTATTCCGGAAGGTCCTTCTTGAAAGGCCGGGGAATATCCGACATATAGCATTCACTGGCATCATGAAGCAGGCAGGCGAGAACCATGCGGTTCGGCAGTCCCCTTGCCCAGGCTTCTTTCGCGCAATTGATAGAATGCTGCCCGACGGACCAGAATGTCTTCACGTGCCCGTTTCCCCTGCAGATCAAAGAGAGCGCATGGGCGATATCCTCTATACAGATCTTATCGGGATCAGGGTTCGCCGGTTCGAAATGTTTCCCTGTGTATGTTGTAATATAATTGCTCATCGTATCACCCTGCCTTTATTCTTCAATTTCATATCCCGCACCCTTCAGCACATCTAGGGCTTTCCTGAAGTTCTCTTCCTTCGTGAGCACGTAATCCGTACTATAGGTTGAAATTGCAAAGATTCCTATTTCATTCGCTGCAAGGATCTTCGAAATACGGGCAAGAATACCGATCAGAGAAAAATCCAGCTGGCCGATGATGCGGAAACCCCGCCATCCATCGCCCCGATCTACCGTATTTTCCGGAACCGTTTCTTCCGGGCAGACAAGGGAGTTCTCCTCATCCGTTGTGCCGATGAAACAAAATGGTCTGGTTAAATCGATCCCTGAATAGTCATTCACTTTGCAGACAGAGAGCCTTACATTCAGCGGTTGAATATGGATCTTGTATTCCGGATCCTGCCGCAGTTCTTTTGCCAGCCGCTTATGCAGGTTCCTCTTTATGCTGCGGAAATGCTTCTTTACCTCTCCGGTTGGAATCCAGATCTCAGCATCCTCGATTCTGTCCATCACGGCAGACACGATCCGATCATCTTCTTTGTCATCCGGATAGTTGCCGGATCTCTTATATGCTGCTTTATAAGCGTCATACATCCACTGATAGATGCGTTCCTTTTGTTGCTGTTTCAAATGGGAATACTTCTTGTCCGTCTGCAGAAGTTTCCCATCTACCCATTCATGATTTTTCATTTTCACTCATCAAGCAGTCTATGCAGGATCTGCTCCCTGTTGTTGATAAACATGGAAGTTACCTGATAGCTGTCTGTTTCCTCATATGTGCACGGATGGATCGGCCCATCGTCAAAGCTTAGGATCTCTGCATCCGGCAAACCAAGCAGGATAGGAGAGTGCGTCACAATGATAAACTGAGAACCCTCCTTCACACACCGCTCGATCTCCATGAGCAGTGTCAGCTGACGCTGCGGAGAAAGAGCCGCCTCTGGTTCATCCAACAGGTATAAGCCGTTTGAGCGGAAGCTACTCTGTGCCAGTGCCAGAAAACTCTCCCCGTGAGATTTCTCATGGAAATGCTGCGGCCGGCCGCCTGGCTGCCTGCTGTATTCCTCTTCCTTGGTCGCAACGTTATAAAAGCTTTCTGCCCTCAGGAAATAACCATACCCGACACGCCGGGCACCTCGGGAAAGACGAATTGCATCGCATAGTTCAGAGTGTGAGTCATAGGTGGAGAAGTTATAGTTCCGCGTTCCGCCTTCCGGATTGAAACCATAAGCAATGGCAATCGCCTCCAGTAGTGTGGATTTACCGCTGCCGTTCTCACCAACGAAAAAAGTGACCGAATGCGTGAATTTGATATGGTCTACATTGTTGATCGCATCGATATCCCGGAGATAGCTGTCTCGGTTTATCTTATCCCAATCGATCATCACACTATTAATCAGTTGTGAATTCAGCACTGTTGATCAGCTCCTTAATTAAAGGCATTGAAACCCATTAAAACCGCACAATATACGCTCCGAATGGGCGCAGAGCCAGTTTCGCTATCTTGAAAAACTGCTTTCCAAACGGAATTCCTACAATTGTGATGCACCAGACACAGCCGATCAGGAAGTTTCCAAGTGCCATCCACCAGCCGTTTACAAGGAACCAGATCACATTCACGAGAAATGAAACGGCACCACCGCCATATTCTATCCCTCTTCCGAAAGGCCAGAAGGATATCGTGGCAAACTTGAAACACTGTAAGCCATATGGAATGCCAATAATAGTGATGCACCACAAGGCACCAGATAACACCCATGCCATGCCGCTGATAAAGCCGCCGAAAATAAACCAACAAATGTTTCCTAACAAACGCATATATCTTATCCTCGTAAAACCCTACCTATCCGGTCTTAATCAAATTCTTTTAATAGGAACTGTAAGCTGCATCAATAGTCCTTTTTCATCAGGCTCCGGTTGTTCTGGAAGTGTTTCACTCTGACTATGTGCATGTAATGCACTTGTTACTGCAAGGCAAATGGCATCAATCAGATCATCCTGTCCGCAGCCAAGTTCCTTAGCCTTATCATACATGTCGGATAAATCCCTTTTATCCAGATACTCTGACAATATATGTATTCTCTCAGACGGGCCAGGCTCCTCCTTCTTCTTGCTCAAAACCACGGAACCATTTAACCTTGCGAAAGCCAGCTCGGGATGACTTTCCAGGATTTTTCCTTTATATTCCGGATGGCCGTTCAGAAATTCATCCAGTTCTCGAATCTTTGAAATAATAGCCCGCGACTGTTTGGAAAGGCTCTTACCTAAAGTCCGAAGATTTGCTTCCTTCTGTTCTTCTTCTGTTTTTGCATATACCGCAGCTCTGGAAGGAATCGGGAATACAGAAGGTGCTTTCCCACGGAGTTCATCTCGTGCAGCCCCATCTGGTCTCTTCTGATCCGGTCTGTTTCTTAATCCGATTGCCATATCAACCAGAAAAGCATCAAATGACGGATACTCGGTCACTAAATCGGCAATTGATTTATATACCTTAAGCCGCAGCTCTCCATGATCCAATACAGCTGTAGCCCAACCGCCTTTGCATCCATCTACCCCAATATATAAACCATCCTGCATGATGTTCTTTTCCGGTATCGGATACATCTTGGCAACATTCATTATATGGGCGATATTCTGCTCACCTGCGAAACGGCCTTTATCTGTGAAGTCTTCAGTAAGAGGAAGCCACAATAGAGGGTTCTTCTCTTCACGCAGCAGAACTTCTTCATCATCCAGCTTACCAACATACAGTTCGAGATCAAAATCCTGATAATAATACCGAATATCCATCAGCCGATACAGCCGGATCTGTTTCCTTGTGATCCCTGTTTCTTCCTGTAGTTCACGATATGCTGCTTTATTCGAATCTTCTCCAAGTTCCACCTTGCCGCCGACAAAATTGTACAGGCCTTTGTAAGGATCATTCCGGCGCTTACAGAACAACGCAGCATTCTTTTCTCTATTGAAAACCACGATACAATTGTATGTTTTATGCACAGCGCTCCCTTTCCTTTCTATGCCTCTTGACATTTTCCTAAAGTTCAAGCAGCCTGTTATTCAGCTTCGGCAACACCAGCCAATTCTTGTCGGATCTCCTCGGCCTGCTCTCGGAGAGAAACCAGATCGTTTTCCAATGCCTGGTTTCGTCCAAACTGCTCCATTATAGTCGCGTCCTCCGTCTGCAGGTACCCATTCACAAAAGCACCCGGATATTTGAATAATTTAGAACCGACATCATCAAACAGTATCACTAATCTGGCTCCTTCGACTTCCTTGACTTCACCGTCGCCGAACTTCTTATGATGGGCTCTGCAGCCCAGACATTCAGGCGATGACAATTGACTCGTTTTTATTTGCTTTTGTCTTCTACACTCTTTATAGACGAAAGGTATAAAAGACAAAAGAACTGCGGCTTCTAATGTAAAATCATGTATCATGAAGTTCTCGTATAGTTCTCCCCTCTTTATCAATCCACATGATCCTCCCATTTTGGCTTCCACCGTATACTACTTGTGCCGCAGCCGAGGGACTTTGAAACTTTACAGATTTGGCAAATATATTGTCTGTCACAATACCTTCATCTATCAGTCTCTGACGAAACGCCTTCGTACTTGAAGCGCATGAATTGGTTTCTGTACTACTGAATTCTGATCCTTTGAAAACAACAAATTCATCTGTGTCTACGATATAGTACCCTGTAGCTACCACCTTTTTCCCTGCATAATGAAATGTCTCACACCCATCCGGAAAAACATCGTCTACTATGTTATAAATTGGTCCCTTACTCCGCTCAGTTTTTTTAGGCGGTTCTTTAGTATCTGGTTTTTGCTTATTTATACTTTGAATGGTATTATCTATTTCTTCGTCCGTTTCTTCCACAGCATCAATTTCAGGGTCAGTCTGAGGAAATACCAGTTCTACAAGATTATCCAGCACAAAATAATCCCGGGGTCTAAGCATGTTACTGATCTGCTTAAGAACCACATCCGTTTTTAATTCACAATAGATCTTTACAAGCTGAAATAAGGCATTTGCGCTAATCAACCGGATGTTCTGATTTTCACTGCTCCCTCGGACAGTATTACGAAGAGCCATTTTATCATCGCGTCCATATACGATGAGAATTGAACACTTCTTCTTCGGAATCTTGTGATCAATAATTAGCTTGTCACGATAGCCAATTACCGCATCGATAGAAATAGCATAATCATCACTGGTTTTAGACTCCATAATAATATGTGACGAGTCCTCCGCTTTCCATAGACCATCAAACCCAATTTCATTTTTTCTCCCACGATTAAGACCATTTTCGACTTTATATCCTAGTCGACGTCCCATCTCATTTATCAGGTCTTGAAATGCATATCCACGTCTGGCATCTCCACGTGCATCAAACTTAAACCGTCTATCTTTGCTATAACATTCTTCCAATAGGCGGCCCATTGTTTGGAGATCAATCAAGGAAAAAAACTGACGAAGTTCACCAACAGATTCTTCATTTTCCAGAGTACCATCACCTGCATTAGTGACTACCTGTTTCATACTCATCGTGAATTTTTGTTGGGACATCTCCCACGCCTGTATTAAGAATCCCATTTCTCTATTCCTTTCAGTCACTGTTTTCTATAGGTTTCATAGAACTCTTTCCCTATATCATCTTTCTCCAAGACCAGTGGACGCATAGTCTTATCTACTGTCTCGATTTCTTCCTTCGATAAACCGTAATAATCATAAAGCTTCTCATCTGTCCATTTCTGTGTAAAATCAAGCATAGGTACAAAGATAAAATTGGCTTTCGAAATATGAACGGAAGAGTATGTTGTTCTCATCATAAATCTCGGAAGTTTACACGTCATAAAATCACGAAAATGAATAGCTTCTTCTTCAGTATCAAAGAATCCGATATTCAAGTATGAAAATGTATCAACTGTCCCTGGATATAGTATCTGTGGACTGGAAATAGATCGATATCCCTTTGCTGGATCAACGCCAACTTCCCCATTTTGAGGAACCAATATTGAAATTTTGATCTTGAATTTGTCAATCAGCTCAGTATTCTTTGTAATTTGGTTTCTGCTGATATAGTCTGTACCTTGGCCATTAGCACCAACACTATGAAGCAGAAGAATATCGCCATCTTGATATTCTTCGTGACCTTTCTCTTTGGATGGAATGCCAAAGGTATCTATAGCTGAAGCCATTTCTAATACAAAATGGTCAGTTTTTTCTAATTTCTTCTCTATAATTGGGATTGCACGATTGGATCGAATAAATAGTTCTCCGAATTCCGCAAGGCTTCTTTTTAGCTCTACTGTGTTTCCTTTCAAAGAGTTAACAACAAGGCAGTCATCGTCGTGGTCTGATTGCCAAAGAAAATAGCAAATGCCACCGGCAATGTCTACTGTGGGGAACAATTCCTTGGAGTTGCTATAATCCATAAGCTTCATAATACGTTTGTCTCCGAGCATTTCTTTTCGGAAATCCCCAAGACCTATTCCACCATTGTACCAACGAGCAGGGATAATCATTGAAATATAATCTGGTTCTGTAGCTTTCGCTTGCTCAACAAGCAACTGGAAAATGGGTTTTGCCTGAGTGGCTGCAGTTCGTTCAGAGCCTCCTCCAGTTTCTGATTGATAAGGCGGATTTCCGACAACCGCATTAAACCTCATCTTTTCATACCCTTTCCTTCCCCACGTGCCAGGATTTCTTAGTTTATTTGCAAGGCGTTTTTGATTTGCCATTCTCTCTGTCAATTTTATCAAATAGATGGCGTTGACAGGATCTCCCGTATAACCTGAAAGTGTCCTTTTTGTGATTGAAACGGCCATTGTTGTCTGGCATAGAACAAAGAGATGCTCGTATAAGGCCAATCTCCAATACTGTTGTGCCTCTTCCAGTGACATTTCCTTCTCATCTCCGGGAAGCATCATTCGGTAGATACTATATGCCATATATAATGGGTACAATCCGGACTTAGAGTTCATTTCTAGAACTTTAACATTCTCGTCTAGGAAAATATCAGATGTCACTTCTCCCTGCTCAATTAGCCTCGGCCGTTCAAGCACGCCGTCTTTTTCAGCATAGCCTTCCGCATAAAAATTGTATCCACCAATCATATCCCCCATATGCATGTTAACTACACGCCATGGAGTCAAAACTGTCTCTTTTGCTGGATTACGGAAGCAGCTGAATATCTCAGCAATACGCATAATTCGCTGTGTAGGCATCAGTTCATCTGCCGCCTTTGCCATTCGACGGATTCTCATGCCGGCACCTTCGATCACATCCTCGTCATAAAATACAAGTAGTTTTCTAAAGAACTCCTTGTCTACTTCCTTTGGCATGAATTCTTTCCAAGATGCATCATCTGCAATCTGGATAAAATCTTCAAGATGAATTGATTCGTCAAACTCTGTCGCTGATCCATAAATCAAAAGAGGAAGCCTTATAGAAACATTCCGAAGCAAGTCAAATAAAGCCTGTTGCTTCCTCTTCATCTCACGTTCTTTTGCAAGAGCCTCTTCTTCTTCAGGTGTTCTGTCATTCTTACGTTTACGCTTTGCATCCTGTGCCTTTTTATATTGTTCATCCGTTAATCCTTGTTCATTAACAGATACCGTTGCCTGCTTCTTCTCTTTTTTCTTCGGAGTTAGCTTCATTCTAAGGTTTTCTACCAGTTTCAGCTTCTCCATATCCATTACGATACCAGCATCCGCTTTATGGATGCTGTCATCGTCAAATCCACTCTTAACAGCAGCATCCACAGTCAGTCTCTTCAGTTGCCGCATCATCTTTGGCACATCGAAGAACTCCATTCCGGTGTCGCCCTCTGCCAGTACAGGACAGAAATTCAGGAATTCTCCTAACCTCACTCTACCATCATCATCCGTTCCTACAGCGGCCTTCCTCTAGACGTTTCGCATCTATATATTTTTTCCAAGATTTTGCAGTTTTCTCTGGGAAGGAAATTGGCTCATCAGTGGTTATCCAATTTTCGCCAACACACTGATTAAAGGCATCAGTCTTTCCGAACCATTGTTCATCTACCAGATTATTCTGAGCATTGCAAACCCAGGATGGAGTGAATACCTCAGCTCTTTCTCTTGTCCTTCCCTCTTTCTGATTCTGTTCTTTAAAAACACGAGGGCGTATTGGTATTGAATTCCACCCTGTTATCAGATCTATTTTCATCTGATTACCAGCCGAATACTCTGCTCCGAGGTCTTCATAATCATTTGTTCCCCAAAGGATATTATTATTGGTCGTTCTATCCATTAGGAGTGTGGCAATTATTATCTTATTCAGTTTTCCGATTTCATCCTTATCAATACTCATTACGGCCACCCCCTTCCTGTTGAACTCCCACCTACTCTTTAACTGTCTCCATGATTTCGCTTATATCACAGTCCAGACCGTTGCAGGTCTTCAGCAATACATCCGTCGTAATATTTTCGTCTTTCCCAAGCTTAGCAAGGGAGACTGTACTAATCCCGGTTTTATCCCGGAGATCGGTTTTCGTCATATCCCTGTCTATCAGTAGCTTCCACAGTTTTTTATAGCTTACCTTACGAGCCATTTTGTACTCCTCGTTCGTGCCTGAAATACTGTAAAACATGACCTTTTTATCATATCATATAAGCAAGAAATGTTCAAATGGAATATTTGCGTTTGCAAATACAGCGTTCCGCGTCAGATCTTCACATTTCAATTTCATTGACCGCATTTCACGTAATAATTTACGAAATAGAGGACATTGTGAAAGGCATACCCGTATTTGGATATGCTATTATCCTTTACTTTATAATGAACTTTTTTACATCGTTTTCAGCACGGCATCTGCTGTGAGCGGATAGTTTGGATGCTGCGTTAAATCATACTTACTCGACAGAAAAGGTCTTACGCCTCTGACCTGGACAATACATTTGCCTCCGTCCATGACCGCCAGTTCATCGATGCTCATAAGATCTTTTCCATATTGTCAAGTGATGAATTCAGATTCGGGCAGTAAAATACCCCCTTCATCCGGAGCAGATGCCCCAAACAAAGAGGGTATGTTGTTATAAAGATATTCATGTTTCGATTTTGCCCATTCGAGAACATCATCATAGTCTACTCCTTGTTTTGCCAGATAAAACTCTGAGCCGATTTGAATATAGTCACGGTGGAACGAAACGGTGATTTCTTCGCTGTTGCTTACCTTATCTTTAGGGCTGTAGGTAATTCGATACAGCCAATCCTCTTCCTTATCGGCAGGTTCCAAAGGTGCCTCTTCTATCTGTAATGATGACAGCGAGGCAAGATCCTTCATATTCCAAACGTAAACCTTGACTCCGTCTGATGATTCCATCAAAGCGACTGAGCTTTCCTGTATTCTTTCGAATATGGATTTCTCTTTTTCTTTTGATGCAGAACAAGCAGTTAAGGCCATAATCACTATTACAATAATCAAAATCGTTATTGCTTTCTTCATCGCTTCTCTCCTCCACAAAATATAGAGTTGTCAATATCATTTCAGTTGTTTCAGATAATCCGCATCTTTCGGCTCATAAGTCACTGAAATGAAATCATTCTTTTGGTGGTACAAGCAACATACAGTCTCGACGTGGCACGAGGAAACGATTTTGCTGTCACATAGTACATGCCCGTTTGCGGAAACATATCAACTACCCTCTGTCTGTTCGTCCGATCGGCTT
>CACYXH010000073.1 GCA_902778245.1 uncultured Lachnospiraceae bacterium
GTGACAACTCCTTTCTTTGGGGCATGGTTGATTGTTTCTCGACAACTCAATTTTACCATGAACCAGTGAGGAGTTGTTTTACTTTATAACAAAAAGAATGCCGTAATTTTGTGGCTTCTGGCGTTTCGCAAACGCCTAGATATCACATTAAACAGAAAGGAGGCCAGTCCGATTCCTCGAATCCCATGGTGTAGTGGCGGTTGTGCTACCGCTGCTGGTGGGCTTTTCCCGGATCATAGTCGGTGCACATTATCCGACGGATGTGCTGGCAGGTCTGGCGCTGGGTGTCTTTGCCATGGTGGTGGTTCCGGCTTTAGAGAGTAAGATCAAAAATTCGGTTTTGCTTTATAGTATTTTTTTGATTACCGCTCTGCCGGGATTGTTTTACTGCAAAAGCAGCGATTACTATACCGCAGTGGGTCTGCTGATCGGCTTTATGGGCGGCACACTGCTGGAAGAAAAGGCTGTCCGGTTTGAAAATGAAAAACGACTTGTATATATACTTCTACGGGTAATTGGAGGTGTGGCTGTTTATTTTGTGATAAATAAGCTGCTCAAGCTGCCGTTCTCCAGCGACTTTCTTGCGAGTGGAAGCTATGCGGCACTGTTGATTAGGTGTGTGCGGTATGCGGTAGTCGCGTTTGTGGACTTTGGGATTTATCCGATGGCTTTTCGCTATTTTGAGCGTGCTAAGCAGATTTAAAATGTAAGAATGGACAAAAAAATGAAGAGCTTGTTGGAAAACGGAGTCCTGACGATCATGTTGGATGGAAGGATAGATACCGGGAAGAGAGCTGGACGAGATGCCCATGATGTTAAACGGTAAAATTGACAGAAAGGCACTGCCTGAGCCGGAAATCGACGAGGAGGAAATAGTTCCTCCCAAGAACAGGAATCAGGAAATCATTCTGGGAATTCTGAAGGAGATCCTCGAAGGGATCCCCATGGGAATCACCACTAATTTTATAGAGCTTGGGTTGTCTTCTCTGGATACGATGGTGCTCGCCGCAAGGCTTGATGAGCAATTCCGGATGGATGTCAAGTTTGGTGATATCTTTGAAAATCTGACAGCCATATCGCTTGAAAAGATGCTTCTCTCAAAACCCAAGAGAAAGCAGAAAGAATCCAGGGACCGCTACCTGTGTTTTTTGATGATCGCATCGGCCTATCAGCTGTATACAGCCGACGAATCTGTCACATCCCGATTACGAAATCACAGTGAAGGAAATGACGGACGATTATCCGCTGGGTGAAACTACTATGAGGGCAGTGGCCATGAGCCCCGAGGGCAGCGGCGGCTTGTACGGCATTTGGCTGGCGGTGACGGTGGCGGAGATACTGGCATTTATTTTGTTTATCATTATCAGAAAGAGAGCATACAGCTTGTGAAAATGAGCTGGGCGCTCTCTTTTTATCGGGGCTGTGTGAACGTTTTTGTTCGCGCCATATGATATAATACATTGTTATAGAAATATGGAGGATGAAGCATGTTAAGTATTGAAAAAGCAAAGAATGGAAACGAACGGAAACTGTCTCTTGCCGGAAGACTTGATACGACAACCGCGCCGCAGCTTGAGGCAGAGGTAAAGGAGAACCTGGATGGAACGCAAAACCTAATTTTTGATTTTGAAAATCTGGAGTACATTTCATCCGCAGGCCTGCGCGTGCTTCTTTCTGCGCAGAAAATCATGAACAAGCAGGGCAGCATGGTTGTGAGAAACAGTTCAGAAGAGATCAGGGAAATCTTTGAGGTGACCGGTTTTTCTGACATTCTTACTATTGAGTAATAATGCTGAAAACTTACATTGCCTGTACCGACGAGCTTGAAAACAATATGCTTTTCTGTGCGCTGTACGAAAGAATGCCTCGGTATCGCAGAAATAAAACAGACAGAATGATATTTGCGAAAGATAAGCGTTTATCGCTCGGTGCGGGCGCTCTGCTGGACTACGTGCTGGCGAGGGAGGGCGTCGCCGCCCGGTATTTCTTCCGAGAGAAATACGCCGCCATTTCTGCCTGTCACGACAGCGTTAGCAGAAACGACCTTTTTTAGATACTGGTCGCTGAAAGAGAGCTTTATGAAGGCAACCGGGCTGGGCTTTGGGCTTGCTCTCGATGATTTTTGCATAATTCTCAACGGCGACAGTATACGCGTAGAGCAGAGCGTGGATGACAGGCATTACTATTTTAAAGAATATCCGGCTGACAGGCGCTATAAATTTTCAGTATGTCTTGCGGACAAAACGCCGGATGATAACGAACCGTACAGGATCAGGTTCACTGAAATGAGAAAGTAAGCTGATGGATCAGGTTGTTGTGCCTGGACAAGACGAGAAAAGCGAGAAGATGCAGCCCGGGAAACTATGCTACGCAGGGCCGCAGACAGGTAAGGGCTACTGGAAAAGATGCCGCTTCTGCCAAATGGTAAGATCGACCGAAAATCCCTGCCGGAAGTACAGGTTGATTTCTCCGTAGAGAATGTGGAACCGGAAAATGCCATGGAGGAGCATTTCCTCAGAGCTGCTTATGAGGCGATGGATTACTATCAGAAATACCGGGTATCTGATGTCATGAGATACATAACGATAAGAGCCATGATCCATGGCAACCCCAGGATATACTGGCAGTACTCGGCATATGATCCCGTGAAGCCATACCTTGTATTTGTATATGGAATTGCCCCAGTCGCAAAGACTCTCTAGATGCTGAAGGTATGGGGAGAACATTTCAATATCTTTGTGATCGAGTCTGTCGATTCTCATTATGACAAGCTATTTGATGATGAGACAGATTTCGAAGAAGTCGTGGATATGTATTCCCTCATGCTTGAGAATAATATCCCTGAAGAAGCAGAGATAGCCGGCTTCATCGGATTCTCCTGGGGCGGAACACTTTCGTACCGTCTGGCTGAAAGAATCGCACAGCTTAGAAACAGGAGAAGCGGAGAATCTGGAGATTATAGACTTCCCAATCATACTCATGATGATCTGTTCTTTGATCAGAACCAGGTGCCCTATTATATGCAGATCATGCTTTGTCTTCTGGGGAGGGATGAGCACACAGAATAACTTTTTCCTTAAGGAATACAAGGTAAACTAAGAGACCTATAGTGCATTTTGGAATGAATCAGAAAGGAACAACCAATCATGAGTGATATTTTGGAACGATTGCAGCAATACACGGCAGAAGATCCAAACGCCGCGATTCTGTTTGATGAAGCTCACAGCAAAGGCATCACATACGCCCAGCTGGATGATATGTCCGGCAGGATCTATGCCTATTTGAAAGCGAACAACATTGGAAGAGAAGATTTTGTATTGATCAATCTGCCCCGCGGAGTTCTGCCGGTCATTGCAATGATCGGCGTATGGAAAGCAGGCGCGGCATGGGCGCTGGTGGAAGATACCTACGCGCCGGACCGGATCGCCTTTATCCGTCAGGATTGCGGCTGCAGACTGGAATTGAGCGCAGACAACTGGGATGAGGTAATGCACACCGAGCCGCTGCCGGGCTGCGAGCCTTTTGACGATCATGACGCGGCATATGCCATTTACACCTCCGGTACCACCGGCAATCCGAAAGGGGTGCTGCACGAGCGCGGCAATCTGGAACGGGCGATCCGGTCCATCCGCCTGAACGGTGAAAACCCCTTCAATGAGAAGGATCGTCTGGCAACGCTGGCCCCCATGAACTTCGTGGCTACGGTCATCGTCGTTTTGGCGGCTCTTAATGTATATCGGGGCAAGAACTACATCGTGTCCTACGCCACGATCAAAAACCCCGGCGCGCTGGCGAAGTTTTTCCTCGCAAAGCGCATTACGATCACCTTCCTGACGCCTTCCTATGTGCGCATGCTGGGCGGCAAGACCGGCCCGTTTCTTCGCATGCTGTTTGTAGGAAGCGAGCCTGCCAACAATCTCTACAACAAGAATGTGGAGCTTATCAACATCTACGCAGCCAGCGAGAGCGGCTTCGCTGTGGGCGTGTTTCCGATTGACAAAGCCTATGACGTGTGTCCGATTGGGCGGCCTGCAGTGGAGACGAACATCACGCTGCTGGGAGAGGACGGCAAGGAAGTCTCAGACGGCGAGACCGGCGAGTTGTGCTTTGAAAATCCTTTTGTGCGCGGTTACATCAACCTGCCGGAGGAATCCGCAAAGGCTTTTGTGAACAGTATTTATCATACCGGCGATCTGGCGATGCGGGATGCGAACAGAAATTATGTGCTGCTGGGCCGCAGCGGCGATATGATCAAGATCAACGGCAACCGTATTGAACCTGCCGAGATCGAAGCGGCCGTCAAGCAGGTGCTGGGCATCGACTGGGCAGCCGCAAGGGGCTTTGAGGAGGGAAACAAGAGTTATCTTTGCGCCTATTATACCGCGGATGTGAAGGTCGATACCGATCACATGCGTCAGGAGCTGATGAAGCGCCTGCCCTATTATATGATCCCGGCCTTTTATATCCGGATAGATGAGATTCCGATGAAAACCAACGGAAAACTGGACCGCAAGGCGCTTCCGGCACCAAAGACGGAGGACTTCCGCAGCGACTATGCCGCACCGACCAATGATGTGGAGGAAAAGCTCTGCCACGCTATGGAAAAGGTGCTGAAACTCAGCCAGGTGGGCATCCATGATGATTTCTATGAGATGGGCGGTGATTCTCTTGGCTCCATCGAATTGATCACGGAGTGTGACCTCCCCGGGCTGAACGCCAGCGAGATTTTCCGGGGACGTACGCCGGAGAAGATCGCGCAACTCTATGAGCAGCTGCATGCGAATGACGACGGTGTGAGCCCGGATGAAAAGAATGACGCCGCCCTCACGCAGGAACATCCGCTGACTGCTGAACAGCTGTACATGCTGGATTATCAGCTTTATACACCGAATTCCACCATGTATAACCTGTTCTCAGTGATGAAGGTGGACAAAGAGATCTTCGAGCTGGAACGGCTTGCTGACGCTATGGGCGCTGCGATCAAAAATCATCCTGCGCTTCTGACTACCTTTGCCTATAATGACGACGGGGAGCTGGTACAGCGCTACACGCCTGAGATCTTTCAGGATATACATGTGGAAAAATTGTCAGAGTTTGAGTTTAAATTTGTAAAAGATACGCTGGTATTCCCGTTTAAAATCATCGGGGGAAGACTTTACCGCTGCCGCGTATTTGAGACGGAAAAGGCTGGCTATGTGTTCTTTGATGTGCATCATTCCCTGTTTGACGGCACCAGCCTCAAAGTGTTTATGGGGGATGTGGGCAAGGCATTTATGGCCATGGATATGGATAAGGACTATTACTACCTGATGCTCCAGCGCCGGGAGGAAGAAGCCCGATCGGATTTCTATGAGGAATCGAAACGTTACTTTGAGGAACGATATGACGGTGTGGAGTGGTCCGGCTATCCAAAGATTGACCATGAATCCCGTCAGAATGAAATGGGGGAGCTTTTTGCGCCGATTGGAATTGAACAGCCTCAGATGAATGCAATGGAGAAGGCCTATAAGATCAGCCGCAATGAATTCTTTATCACGGTGGCGGCGCTGGCTATTTCTATCTATAATAACGAGTCAGATATCAAACTGTCCTGGATATACAACGGGCGGGAGGATGTACAGATGATGAGCAGTGTGGGTCTTTTGTTCCGGGATCTGCCTGTCGGCATCCGTTTTCGGGATGACATGACGCTTCGCGATGTATTCGCGGATGTTCACGAGCAGGTCCAGAAGGGGATCGAGCATAGCTGCTATCCTTATGTGGACACACGTAACCAGGTAGCGAACGGGGAATCGGCATATTTGCTGTATCAGCAGGATATCCGGGACATGGGCGGTATGGACGGCTTTGATTTTGAAATGGTGGATGTGCGCCAGAATCAGGCGGCGTCCCAGACGATCCTTGATATGGAGATCCTGGACGGATCGGACGGCCTGCAGCTGATGATCGACTTTGCCGCCAGCCGGTATGAGGAGGGGAGTATTGAACGCTTCAAAGAAATTTACGTAAAGCTGGCACAGGCTATGGTGACACACAATTCACAAAAGGATGTGACCATCAAAGAACTTAAGGACAAGCTGGAGGACAAGAAGAACTTCTTCCAAAACATCATCGGTATTTTTTCCAGAAAAAAGTAAAGGGGGGAAGTGCTGTGAACCAGGAGGCGGAACTTGGCCGGGATTTTACTTTCCGGTCGCTTATGAAATTTGTAGCTCCAAGCATCTTCACCTTCGTATTTATCGCTGTTTACCAGATGGTTGACGGCATATTTATCGAACGGTTTGTGGGAGAGATGGCTATCTCCGCCATCAACCTGTTCTATCCGATCATAAGTCTGTTTATCGCTGCGGGCATTATGATCGGAACCGGCGGGAATGCGGTGATCGTGCGTAAAGTGGGGGAAGGCAAACACAAGGAGGCGGGTGAGACCTTCTCCCGCGTGATCGTCTTTACGATTTTACTAGGTATCTTTTGCACCGCTGTGTGTCTCATTTTTGCAGATCCGATCATGAAGCTCTGCGGCGCGACGGAGGGTACGATTGAGTACTTTCGCCCTTACTACATGACCATGAGTGCCTTTTCCATCGCGATCCTGTTACAATCGGAGCTGGGCATCCTCATCATCGGCGAGGGCAAGACCGTGGTAGCCGCTGTGGTGATCATGGTAGGCGGCGTGTTGAACTGCGTGCTGGACTATATGTTCATGCACAACCTGAACATGGGTATCAAAGGTGCGGCCATTGCCACGGTGATCGGCTATTGCAGCACGATCATCTATGCGGTCTGGTTTTATATTATCGCCGGGAAAAGCTCCTACAAACTGGAGCTGGCAAAGCCGGACTTGCGCGAGATCGGGCAGATCTGCTTTAACGGGTCGTCTGACATGGTGTCGAACCTTGCCCAGGGCGTGACCGTGTTGTTCATGAACCATTTGGCCAATCGCTGCTATGGCGAGGTGGGCATCAGCGCCCTTGCGGTGGTCACTTATGTGCAGGTGTTCATTATGATGGTGTTTATGGGCTTTACCTCTGCGGTTGAACCGGTATTTTCCTTCCATTATGGGAGTGGAAACGTCGAGATGCGAAAGCGCGTATATAAGCTCAGTATGCAGTGGAACATAGTGCTGGGTGTCATCAGTATGATACTGCTTTATTTCCTTCGGAATCAGGCGGTGGGTATCTTTTTCGCCCATGGGACAGAGTTCTATCAGATCGCTGAAAAGGGTTATCTGCTGTCTCTCCCGGCATGCCTGTTCGTGGGGATCAACATTTTCGGTTCTGGCCTGTTTACCGCTTTTTCCAACGGCGTGATATCCGGCCTGCTGTCCTTTATCCGCACGTTCCTGATCCTGACAGCCTGCCTCTACGGAATGACAGCGCTGTTTGGAGGAAATGGACTGTGGCTGGCCTGGCCCGCAGCGGAGCTTTTGAGCCTCATCGCAACTTTTCTCGCGCTTTTCAAGTACCGCGACAGTTATCAATATACGTAAAAACAAGCCATAAAAATGTAAATAAAAAGGAGGAAATGAAAATGAAAATAAGGATGAAGATAATAGCGGTTCTCATGGTTCTGACCATGGGAATCCTCACAGCAACGTGCAGCGCCGCGGAAGCGATTGCGGACGGCATTGATTATCTGGCGTTGGTGAACAAGCTCAATCCCCTGCCTGACGGGTGGGAGGATGCGCTGGAGACCGTGACCATTACAAACTCCGTGGGCGACGAGGTAGAGGTTGAGGCGAAAGCATACGAGGCTTATCAACTCCTGAAAACGGATCTGGAGGAAAACGACGGTATCTATCTTGAACTGGATTCCGCCCGCCGCAGCGTTGCCGCTCAGCAGGACATCATGGAGCGTTTCATCGAAAAGTACGGTGCAGATTACGCCGCAAAGACCGTGGCGACGCCGGGATACTCGGAGCATCATACCGGTCTGGCGCTGGATCTCTACTTTCGTCTGAAGGGAGAGGACGGTGAGTTTACAGACGTCTATTATAACGAGGATATGGTGCAGTACCCGGAGGTCTGGGAGAAAATCCATGCGAAGCTGGCTGACTACGGTTTCATCCTGCGCTATCTGGATGGCCGGGAGCATATCACGGGCTACGGCTACGAGCCCTGGCACATCCGTTATGTGGACGACGTGGATATCGCTAAGGCCATCATGGAGGAGGATGCCACACTGGAAGAGTATCTCGGAGACTACCGCGCGCCTGCGGTGGAGATCGACTACGGCACATCAAAGCTTTATACGCAGGAGGAACTGGAGGAAGCTGCTATTCAGATCAAGTGCAGCTTTGCAACCTGGGAGGGCTGCGAGCTTCACAACCTGCGCTATGCCGGAGACGACGCCAATAATGAGGAAAACCTTGATTGGCTGAATTCACTGAATGAGGAAGCAGGTTATACACAGATTGCCGAATTCCTGGGAGACTTCCATTCCCCTGTGGAGGAAGCCGGAGCGTGGAACCCCGATGAGGAATACACGGATTATCAGTGGTGGCTGGCCCGTACTGAGGACAGCGGCTGGGAAATCGTGACCTGGGGCTATTAAGGACAAGATAAGATTTTTCAACGAAAAATCGTTATTTTATTAACAGTGATTGTAACCGATACGTGCCTGAAAAGGCAGAACACACGAACGAACCGCACAGGAACAAAACATAGAAAGGGGTATAAACATGAAAACAGGAAATTTGCTCAAGTACATTCTTATCGGCGTGGCAGACGCTGCCGTCATTTTTTTGATCCTCATTTTCCTGCGCCCGTTGATTTATACGGGCGAAACTACCGCGCAACTGATCAAAGACCCGGGCAATTGGGCAATAGCCGTGTTCTGCGGCGTGCTTGCCGCGTGGTCTATGTGGAGGAAAGACAGCAAGCAGTGACCTCAAGTCCAGTATGCGCACGGGCGATTCAAGCTGAGGATGATCAGATCATCGACGCCTACCTGGTGGTGCGTTTCTGCCGATATGCCGGGTATCAGCTGGAGCTGGGGGACGTGGATTTTGCCGCACGCATCCCGGCCATCCAGTCTGGCAAGTATGATTTTACCACTGATATGAATGTGACCCCGGAGCGCATGGACACCTTTGACTATGGTTATATGCTGCCCAAGACCCCGGAAGGGGATCAGCTGCTGTCTGAAATCGACGACTATCTGGAAACCATTCGCGCAAGCGGCGAGCTGGAAGAGATCACCAGGAAATGGACGGAAGGCCCGGAGGAAGAGAATACGGTGCCGGATTACAGATCCTTCCCGGCGCCCAAAGGGATCCTGATTATGGCCACAGAGGGGAATACGCCCCATGGATTATGTTCACGACGGCGAGCCCGTGGGTATGGAGATCGACCTGACCGCCCGTTTTTGGAGCTCAACGGCTATGGGCTTCAGGTGGAACTGATTAATTATGACGGCATTCAGCCTTCGGTTATGACCGGCAAGGTCGATTTCGCAGCCGCAGGCTTTTCCATCACGCCGGAGCGGGCGGAAAGCATCAATTTCTCCGCGCCCTATTACACCGGCGGCACAGTGATGGCAGTGCTCAAAGCAGGAGCGCAGGAGAATCTGGCGGAAATATCCCCGGCGGACAAAAACACGGACACCTTCTCGAACAGCATTGTCAATAGCTTCCGTGGAGTATTCTAGGAAGGAAGAGCAGGAACTGCAGAATCAACTGCGGCTGGTTATCAAAAACATATAGAGCAAAAAAGAGAAATAATACTTCAGGCATGACTTGCTGCTGGAAGAGTATGTCGCGGCAGAAGATGAGGCGGTGTAATGCTGGAGTATAAAGAGAAGATGAAAGTCATACGCCCGATGCTCAATATCGTCATGGTGACGCCTACGCGATCGTGCCGGAAAAGTTGCCTTTTGACTACTACCTTGCCCTGCATGAAAGGGGTATAAACATGAAAAAGACAATTTGCTGAGGTATAGGAGAGATTTGTTTTTACATATATTTGAATCTGTGTTATATTTTATCTGTAGCGAATCGGGATTTGTCTTTGAAGCATGGTCTCAGAGCGCCGCTCTCAATGATCCATGCCCTGGTTTGCAGGCATGGAACAAAACAGACAGATCCATCGTCTTATTGTCGAGTAAACAACAAAGGAGATAACGAACATGAGAAAGTATTCCTGGATAACGGTTTTAACAGCACTGTTTCTGATTCTTGGCAGCATTGGCATTGCTCAGGCGGAAATCATTCCTCCCCATGGTTTTGGACAAATCGGTCTTCAGGCTGCAATACTGTGTGAAGAGCTTACTCTACGCGAGAAGCCCAGCGCTTCTTCCGAAGTAGTGAAAACACTGCAATACGGAGACTTTATCATCGTGATAGAGCAATCTGATGGCTGGGCGTATTGTACCCTTGGGGATTCTGAAGACTCGCCTAAGGGCTGGGTAAACGCAGACTATATCGCCATTGATCCCGCCTGGTACCGGACGAATGAGAAAATGCCGGTATACGCTTGGAATGATACGGAGGCGCCCAAAGTTGCTCTGCTGGACCAAAACACAACTCTGCCTATTTTGAAAGAGGATGATGACTGGCTCATCGTCAGCCTACGGGGTGCGGTTGGATGGATTCATAAGTAATCCAGATTGACCTGCCGCGGGAACGAAATAGATGATCGATCTTTTTCCGATCCGAAATTGCTGAGCAGACGATGTAACAGAAACTAGCTTCCTGTATAATTCAAAGTGTAGACGACAGATAAGTCAGACTTAACAAAAAGAGATACCTCAGCTAAACTGTCATTACTGACCCGCAAAGTTAGT
>CACYXH010000074.1 GCA_902778245.1 uncultured Lachnospiraceae bacterium
GCCTGCGAGGATTGCAAAAAAGATGTGCGGGAATTGCCCGCCGAGCCGGTGCCGCTGCAGATCCGCAATGCGCCCACGGGTCTGATGAAAGAACTGGACTACGGCAAAGGATACATCTACGCCCACGACATGGAAGAAAAATTGACGCGGATGCAGTGCCTCCCGGATGCACTGGCAGACCGGCGATACTATCATCCCACCACGCAGGGGGCAGAAAAAGAGGTAAAGAAGCGCCTGGATGAGATTTTGTCCTGGAAGATGCAGTAAAGGGGCCGTTGCAAAATACGCATATTTTGCAACGACCCCTAAACTTCTATTTATTCAACGGCTTATGCCAGTTTTTCCTTAGCGATCTGGGTCAGCGCCTTGAAGCCTTCCGCATCATTGACCGCCATATCAGCCAGAACTTTTCTGTTCAGTTCTACGCCGGCCAGCTTCAGACCATACATAAATTTGCTGTAGGAAAGTCCGTTCAAACGGGCTGCAGCGTTGATACGCGCGATCCAGAGCTGTCTGAACTGACGCTTTCTTTCTTTTCTTCCTGCATAGGAGCTGGTCAGCGCTCTCATAACAGACTGTTTTGCAACTCTATACTGTTTTGATCTGGCTCCTCTGTAACCCTTTGCCAGCTTTAATACACGATTATGTTTCTTTTTAGCGTTTAAACCGCCTTTAATTCTTGCCATGTCTTACGTCCTCCTTCGTCTACTTCTTATAAATACGGCAAAATCTTCTTCATGTTCTGTGCGTTGGTCGCATCCGTGATCGTTGACTTTCTCAGATTTCTCTTTCTCTTGGTAGATTTCTTGGTCAGGATATGGCTCTTGTAGGCTTTATTTCTCTTTAACAGGCCGGTACCGGTCTTTTTGAAACGTTTTGCAGCTGCTCTGCTGGTTTTCATTTTTGGCATTTTGATATTCCTCCTTATGCTTCAATCGTTTTGTACTATTTCTTCTCTGACAATATCATGGTAAGACATCTGCCCTCCTGCTTGATGGGCTTATCCATAACAGCGATATCTTCCACCGCTTTGGCAAAATCCTCCAAAATATGTCTGCTGGCCTGCATATGTGCCATCTCACGTCCTCTGAACCGGAGGCTGACCTTTACCTTGTTCCCTTTCTGCAGGAACTTTCTGGCACTGGACATCTTCGTATTCAGGTCGTTCACGTCAATGTTCGGAGACAACCGGACTTCTTTCACTTCAATAACTTTTTGTTTCTTTCTGGCCTCTTTTTCTTTTCTGGCCATTTCATAGCGATATTTTCCATAATCAATAATCTTGCAGACCGGCGGCTTCGCACCCGGAGCGATCTTCACAAGATCCAGCTCTGCCTCTTTTGCAAGTTTCAGAGCATCCCGAGCGGACATGATGCCAAGCTGCTGCCCGTCTTCTCCAATCAGTCGAACTTCCCTGTCTCTGATTTGTTCGTTAATCATTAATTCGCTAATGGTCGTGCACCTCCATACATTGACTTAAGTTATATAAAAAGTGGATAACAAAGTTATCCACCAAAATACGCGCACAGAACATTTATATTTCTGCATCGATATGAACCTCGGATCACTCGCTCGTGCCTGGGTGAGAGTGGATACTCTGCTTTCCTGTCATCTATAACTTTATATACATTACCACGGATTGCCATCGTTGTCAAACAAATTTTTATAATAATTCCATCAACTGACAGACAAAAGATATCTCCCCGTTCTTCCACCTGGCACGGATGCTCCCGCCATGCTGTTCGCAGATGCTCTCCGCAATACTCAGGCCTATGCCGTAGCCCCCCTTGTCAATATTGTGGGACTGGTCTTCCCTGTAAAAACGGTCAAAAAACTGGTTACAGTCCACCGTCTCTCCCGCCTGATAACTGTTGGAAGCGGTAAGCTGAATACCCCTCCCCCGCCTAATCGTCTCCAGTTCTACCCGAATCGTTCCATTCTCATCGCAGTATTTGATGGCATTATCTACCAGTACCGTTGTCAGCTGACGGATCTTACTTCCGTCTGCAATCAGGGTAATTCCCTCGCCTGCCGCTAGTTCCAGTTTTTTTCCATCCTGCCGGATCAGAGCCCTGAAGGGCTCTACTGATTCCTTTACGTACTTCGATACATCAATCCTTGTCCGCTCACTGGTATCCTCCTGCTCCCTGGACTTGCTGATCATCACCAGATTTTGGATCAGACCGTTCAAGCTGTCCACCTGACGGATCGTTGACTGAGTCCATTCACTCTCCCCGCTTAACAGTTCGATCATCTCCGTATTTGCCCGGATAACTGCCAGGGGCGTCTTCAATTCATGGCTGGCGTTGGTGATAAACTGATTCTGCCTGCGGCTGTTTTCAATTTCCGGGCGGATCATCTTTGCTGAGAGCGCTCTCACCAGAAAGAAGGTAATAATCATCCCTAAAAGCGCTACCGCTATGCTGGCGTACAAAAGTCTTGCCTGCGAAGTAACGAGGATGCCACAGTCCAAAAATACCAATATCGTTTGACTTTTTTCTATTTCCTTTTTCTGATAATAATACATCCCATACCGGCCGTAATTCACTTTTCTTTCTAAGGCTGTATCCGCGTATTTTTCTATCTCATCCATAGAATTCCAATTATCTTTGTCCGATTTGGTCTCCAGCATTGTTCCATCTTGATCGTAGATAAATATATAAAAACTGCTGCTCCTATAAGACGGAGCAAATACTTCAGGCAAAGAGGGATTCTGGAACAGTTCAATTATGGATGATTCATCTCCCTGTAGTTCTCCCCTGTTCTCAATAATATAGTTCAGCGTCCACCGTATCTCTCTTTGCGTGGCGTGAAAACTGACCAGATTGATCATGGTTCCGATAAAGAGCATTGCCAGAAAAATGGATACCATGGCTATCAATATAAATTTTTTTCTTAATCTTCGGATCTCCTTGGCGTTCATATCAGCTCTCCCTTCGAAGTCCAAAGCTGCCGCCCCGGATACCGGAGATCGTCACCGGCGAACCGATGGAACGCAGCTTCCCCTTTAAGTAGGATATGTACAGCCATACGGTGTCCTCCTGTGCCTCCGGTTCATGTTTCCAGACGTGGCTCAGCAGGTATTCCGTTGTCAAGTCCCGATCCGAATTCGCGATCAGGGTCTGCATCAGTTCAAACTCCTTGATGGAAAGGCGTACAGAATTGCGGGCCGACATGGCAAAATTCTCCGCGTTCAGGGAAATGTCCCCAAAGATCCATTCTCCTTCCGAATAAGTGGAGGACCTCCTGGTCATTGCCCGGATCCGCGCCAGAAGTTCTTTCATGGCAAAGGGCTTTGGCAGATAATCATCCGCTCCGGCATCCAGGCCGGCCACCCGGTCATCCACTTCCGCCTTTGCAGTCAGCAAAAGAACCGGCGTCAGAATATGCCGGCTTCTCAGCTCTTTCAAAACCTCCAGACCATCTTTCTTCGGCATCATGATATCCAGAATGATACCGTCATAACAATCTCTTTTAATATATTCCAGCGCTTCCTCGCCGTCAAACGCGCTGTCTACTTCATATTCCTGATGCCGCAGCAGGGCGGTCACCGCGCGATTCAGATCCTGCGTATCTTCCGCCAGCAATAGTTTCATATTTTTATGGCTCCTCCTTATGGTGTCGCCCCCTCAGCTTCCTTCGGGGGCAGGTCGTCGGAGCCATTTTCATAAATGCTACGGTATCGCCCCCTCAGCTTCCTTCGGGGGCAGGTCGTCGGAGCCATTTTCATAAATGCTACGCATTTGGCTCCTCCTCAAATATCAGGTTGCGAATGGTCTGTATGGAGACATCCGTGGACGCAAGCTCATCCGCACAGCGCTTCAGCTCCTCCAAGATCAGCTTCTCGTTTCCGCCAATCTTCTTTTTATATTTCAGATGATGCTCCAGGGCTGCCCAGGTATCCATAGAGATCGTCCGAAGCTGGATCTCTGCATAGTACCTGTTTTCCATCTGCAGGATCAAATGATAACTGCGGTAACCGTTTGGCTTTGCATTTCTTATGTAGTCTTTCTCCTGAATGATCGTAATATCCTGAAACCCTGCCAGATAATCCCGTATGGCATAGACATCATCCAGAAACACGCACACGATCCTCAGGCCAATGGCATCATGTATCTCCCAAAGTGCGCTCTCGGTGGTCTCTGGCAGATGATTTCTCCTGCATTTTTCCCGCATGCTCTCTTCTGATTTGATGCGGGTCAGTATGTGTTCTACCGGGTCCATTCCATTTCGCTGGTTCATATCCTTACGCAAACGTTCAATTCTATCCGAAAGATCCCGCATCGTTGCCTCCAGCTGCGGGCGGTGGTTTCCGTAGATGCTGTCGTTCTGGTTCATCACTGTCTCGCTCCTTGTTTTTGTGCAATGCACGATTACTTTTGACTCTGCCAGACGTTCTCCCTCATAGCGTACTTTCAGCGAGAAGAACGAATCACATTCCCGAAGAAGTCTCAAGAAAATGGTATCCCCTTCCCATAGTTTCAGGTCCTCTACCTCTGCCTTCGGCACCCAGACCAGTTCTCCCTCATCGCACTCCGTCATTTCTCCTTCAAACTCCGAAGCCGTGTAAAGATACATGTATTCTGTCTCCCACTCGTCAGAGATAAAAGTTATAATTCCCCTTGCGCGGTAGCTTAGCAGAGTCAGACCGGTTTCCTCTTTCACTTCCCGCAGCAGACACTCCTCAGGCGTTTCATCCGGTTCAAATTTCCCGCCAACACCGATCCATTTATCATGATTCAAGTCATTTTCTTTTTTCACGCGGTGAAGCATCAGATAGTTGTCATTTTGCTCAATATAACAAAGCGTTGTAAGTTTCATATCCTTACATCCCTCCTGATAATCTTTTTGCAGCGCCTTCTTAAATAATCTTCAACGTGTTTTTACACATTTTTACCGTTCTAATTGTAATAACCGCATCTTCCGTTCTAATCCTCCGGCATATCCGGTCAAACTTCCGTTCGTGCCAACCACTCTATGGCAGGGAATAATAATTGATATTGCATTATGTCCGACTGCTCCTCCCACAGCCTGCGGGGACATTCGTTCCAGCCCGCGTTCTTGCGCGACTTTCCCGGCAATCTCTTTATATGTCATGGTTTTTCCATAAGGTATTTTCAATAATATTTCCCAGACCCTCTTTTGAAAATCCGTACCGATCCTATGAAGCGGCGGCAAAAAATCCGGCTTCGCTCCCGCAAAGTATTCATCCAGCCATTTGGATGTCTTCTCAAACACCGGCAATGATTTCTCTTCATGTTCTTTTTCCAGATTATATGCAAAATATTTCTGCCCTTCGAACCATAATCCCCTCAGCCCCTGTTCATCGGCAGCCAGCAGAATCTCTCCCAGAGGAGAGGGATACTTTTGTGTATACTGCATCATTTTTATCACTCCTGAGGCGTTCCTCTCTTTCGTTATGGGTTTGTAAATTCATCCTCCTGCTTTGGTTCTTCCGCGGCATCTGCATCGGTTTCTTCCGTTGGACTCATCATTGCCCGTTCTTTTAGTCCCTTTTTGGGAGCCGAATTCACCGGCATTGCCGGTTTTTGCGGCTGTCTATTCTGCTTCACTGCATAGATTCTGTCCGGGTCTGCCTTCGCAAGTTTACGGAGTCTGAACACACTCCACAAAAGCACCAGCGGCAAGAGCAGCGAATAAATCAGATTGCTTATCATCAGCGCGCCTTTTACAGCCAGCACGATCAGGAATACGCATTCCACCACAAGAAGCAGGATGACGGCGCTCAGTGTGATCTTGGATCTATCCACACGATTGGAAAGCAGTGCGCAGATCAATCCGATGATCGCCTCAAATGCAGCTGTGATCAGGCAGATAATGCCAAGCAGCTTCAGATCATCTGCCGTGACCCCAACTTCTTCCATCTGTGCCGCAATCGTCTCGATATCCAGTTCTGTTTCCTCTGAAACAGTTACTTTTTCTGTCATAGCCCCAGACGGCTCCGTTTCCTCTTCTATGTGAGAAGCCGTACCCCCTGTCTGTATCTCCGTCACCATGTTCGCCAGGTTCAGCCAGCTAAGACCATTCCTTCCTGTGGTCGTGACAGCGTTCACTATCATCATGATTCCAATAAAAAGCAAAAATAGTCTTGCGTTCAGCGCCATCCTCATCTCTTTTAATTTTTCGTTCTGTTCCATTTCCAGTTTCCTCCTGTTTTTCATAATTTCCTGACAGTTATTTTTCTTCGAAAGGATATTCTATTCTTGATTATAACACGCTTTCCGGCACTGATACAACTGTATATGCACCGTGCGGACAGCATGGTGCATATACAAAATGATCTCCGGGAATTATTGCGTCCTCTGCTTCGATATGTTACAATTCTTATAACAAAATAGTTGACCGCCTGTTTTTCAGGCAAAAATTTCAATACAGGAGGGATAGTCATGAAAAAATTTCTTCTATTATGTTGCGCGGCAGCAGCTTTTCTGTCTTATGCACCAGCAATTGCGCAGGAGTCACCTTCTTTTGCAACTACCGAAAATTCCAAGGAGCCTGACATGTTTGCTGGCGGATGGCTCATTACCGATGACAGCAATCTTACCGCCGATGTAAAAAAAGTATTTGAGAAAGCCACTGAAAACCTGGTTAGCGTAAACTATGAGCCCATAGCGCTTCTTGGCACCCAACTGGTTGCCGGAACAAATTATTGTCTGCTCTGCCGAATGACAATTGTTGTCCCTGACGCCACGCCAGGCTATACCCTTATGTATATTTATGAAGACCTGGATGGAAATGCTGAAATTTCAGGATTTCAGGAAATCACAGTAGGAGAAATGGATAAGGAAGAGAGGTAAATTATGGGTATGTTGAAAAAGGTATGGAACGTATGCGCGGCAACGTTATTCTTTCTTAGCTTATGGAGCATCTCGGTATTTGCGGAACCGAAAGCCTTCGATTATCTATTGCCGGAGGCGGATACAAAAATCTACAGCGAAGAGGAACTTGGGGTTATGTCCCTTCAGGTGACCTGCTACGCAAAAAATGAGATCTACGCAAGGCATGGCAGAAAATTTAATTCTTCTGAACTGACAGAGTATTTTAATCAGCAGCCCTGGTATCAGGGGACCATCGCGCCCGGAGATTTTACTGCGGATCTGCTAAACAGCAATGAGCAGGCTAATGTTCAGGCGCTTGCTCAGCGCGAAAAAGAGTTGTCCTGGGATGGAAACGGATATGAACTGGATACTCCCTATTACAGTTTTACGGATATTTACGAATATCTGAGCAGAGATGGCTATAATATCCTGGAGGGTCTGGAAGTCTACGCCACCTCGGGCACTGCCATTATGGATGCGGCGCATTTTTATCTGATGCTTCCAACGCAGCCGAAGTGGTCCTATATCCAGTTGGATCAAAATTGCTTTGAAATCTATTATGCCCCCGCCCGGGAAGCCGGCTATGGCGGACACATCGTAACGATCGCGGCCTATGACCTGGCGGATGATTCCTACATTGAGCTGCCCTCCTGGAAAGTATGCGGCCTATCCGCCGACAAGAGGTTTGTGGCAATCTTCCCCACAGACGTACAGTTCGACCCCAGCGATGCCTCCCAGGCCAGCGAATACCGGACACTGCTGGACTGGGCCAGAACACTGGATTTTGAGGCAGCGAACGCAGGCAACCCGTTTATGAGTGTGGATACGCAGTAAGTTAAGAGGGACGGCTGCACTAAACATTTTTGGTATATTACTGAGAGCCATCCCCCAGAAACGCGCAAAAATTGCCTCCCATGACCTGCTGCCACTCCTCTTGTGACAATCCGGCGTTTTGACGGATATCCTCAATAAACATGGTAAAATCTGCCTCTCTGCATTTTGAAGGATAAAGAAGCAGGGGGAAGTCGCTCCCATACAGCAGACGGTCAGACCCGATCATGGTGATCGCCGCCCGGATACTTCGAATATCGTAAAGCAGAGGGTTTGCGGCCATATCATAGCGAACGTTTCCAAATGCGTTCCGATACCTCGGATTCATCTCATAAAAAGGAAGTCCGCCTCCCATATGGGCCAGGATCAGTTTCAGATCGGGATATTTCTTTATCAGTTCCGGAAGAGGGGCTAATGACGTCGTATCCTTTCCTGGATAGCGATGTCCTATCGGTTCTCCGCAATGAATACAAACAGGCAGGCCATGCCTTCTGGCACAATCTAATACCGCCAAAAAATCCGGATCTTCAAAATCATACCCGTTTCCGCCAGGGCCAAGCTCACCAATCCCGGAAAAACCCAGTTTCACGCATCGCTTGATCTCATCCAGCGCTTCCTGTCCAAATTTAGGATTGACAGAAATAAATCCTTTCAGGCGGTTCGGGTATCTTTGAATGGCATCCGCCATATAATCATTATGCAGACGCATCAAACCGGCGTCATTCCAATACCATCCCTGCATTCCCAGACCGTACACTCCGGCTCTGTCCGCGCACTCCAGTGCCTCTTCTATGTTTACCCACGCTTCCTCCGTCCCTTTACCATTTGCAGGCTTTCTCGTTAGATTAGCAAAGGTTTCGTCCCGCTGCGCATATTTATCCCAATTCTGATAAACCTCCGGCGGAAACAGATGGACGTGGCTGTCCCATATCTGAAAATTGTCCATTTTGTTCTCCTGCTATGTACTTGTTTGGGGCTGTCGCAAACCTCTGACGAATGGGTTTGCGACAGCCCCGCTTTCAATCCCGTCTGCTACTGGCACTCACAGTAAAACGTAGAACACTCTGTTTCGTCGCAGCTGCTTGCCCCGACACCCGAAATATCGATTTTTCCGGCAGTGCATTTTAAATTTTCATTGTAAGTGCAATTGCAGGCCTGACAGTCTACCATGATGTCCGCAGAAGGGGTTCCCACGGAATTTCTCATGCTGTCCGCCCTGCGCTCCTGGAAACTCTCGCAGCAGGTCTCCTGACTTTTATGGGCTTCATCTCCGCCTACCATAATGTCGCCTTTGCTGCAATACATAGAATCGTTGTACACGCAATTCTGCGCTGAACATACTAAAGATGGCATATACTTTTCTCCTTTCTGTACGTTTCCCTCGCCAAAGACTGATAAGGAAACACTGACTTATTCAGTGTTTCCTTAGTATCTGCCATCTTCTCTTAATTTATTCACATCCGCTGCGTATCTTCACAGTCATGATTCTTCTTTTTTATTTTCCTCTGTCCCGGAAGACGCCTCATTTTCATCTTCCCGAAACATGGCTGCGGCTTTCTGCGCCATCAGGCGGCTGTGTTTTTTTAAAAGAGTGATCCCGGTGCCAGCCACGCTGGCGGCCGCCGTAAGCACCGCTGCCGCGGCTGCTCTTTCTGCTCTTGTCAAACGCCTCAATGATATCCCCTCCTTGATCATGAGCCTCACCGCTTATGGAAATGATGTATTATTTGTTTTCTTCCTGCACTTCCTCTTTACGGATGGCTTTCGTGCGGATCTCCTCGCAGATCATATCAATAAATTCCTGAAGCGGCTTTATGCCCTCATCGCCTGCAAACCTGCTGCGCACGGATACTGTCTTATCTTCTTCCTCCTTGGCACCCACTACCAGCATATAAGGAATCTTGTCCATGCGGGCTTCACGGATCTTGTAGCCAATCTTTTCGGAACGGCTGTCCACAGTAACATCAATACCGTTTTTGCGAAGCTCTTTAAATACTTCCTGGGCATAATCCATATATTTCTCGGAAATCGGCAGAATACGAACCTGCTCTGCGCAAAGCCAGGTCGGGAACTTTCCGGCGTACTTTTCAATCAGCCATGCCAGAGTACGTTCATAGCAGCCCATGGAGGTACGATGAATAATGTACGGACGTGCTTTGTTGCCCTCTTTGTCAATGTAGTACATATCGTAGCGCTCTGCAAGGAACATATCAAGCTGTACGGTGATCATAGTATCTTCCTTTCCGTACACATTCTTTGCCTGAATGTCCAGCTTCGGTCCGTAGAAAGCGGCCTCTCCCTCTGCTTCCGTATAATCCAGTCCGATCTCGTCAAGGATGGTGCGCATTGCGCCCTGCACTTTATCCCACTCCTGTGCAGTTCCCAGATATTTTTCCGCATTGTTGGGATCCCATTTTGAGAAGCGGTAAGTTACATCTTCCTCCAGCCCCAGAGTGGACAGACAGTAACGGGCCAGTTTCACGCAGTTTTTAAATTCTTCGTCGATCTGCTCCGGCGTACACACCAGATGCCCCTCGGAAATCGTGAACTGACGCACACGGGTCAGTCCGTGCATCTCTCCGGAATCCTCGTTACGGAAGATCGTGGACGTTTCACCCATACGATACGGAAGATCACGGTAACTCTTCTGGCGCGCTTTGTAAACATAATACTGGAACGGGCAGGTCATGGGACGCAGCGCATACACATCGCTGTCCGCGTCATGCTCGATCATGCTCAGATCCTGGATCCCGTGGATCTCCCGTCCGGCGTCCGCCGCATTGTTCAGATCTTCTTTATTTTCATAGCCGAAAACGAACATGCCGTCTTTATAGTGATACCAGTGATCTGAAATTTTATACAGGGTAGACTTTGCCATCATCGGAGTGCGGGTTCGCACATACCCCCACTCATAGTCCTCCAGATCCTCGATCCAGCGCTGCAGCTTCTGGATCATCTTCGTTCCCTTCGGCATAAACAGCGGCAGACCCTGTCCGATGACATCCACCGTTGTGAAAAGATCCATGTCTCTTCCCAGACGGTTGTGGTCTCTGTTTTTTATATCGGCAAGATATGCCAGGTATTCTTCCAGATCCTCTTTCTTGCCAAACGCGGTACCGTAAATTCTGGTAAGCATCTTGTTCTTCTCATTTCCGCGCCAGTAAGCGCCGGAAGAGGAAGTCAGCTTAAATGCCTTGATGGGTCTGGTACTCATCAGGTGCGGACCGGCACACAGATCCACGAACTCTCCCTGTTTGTAGAAAGAGAGAACCGCGTCTTTTGGCAGATCATGAATCAATTCCACCTTGTAAGGTTCCTGACGCTCCTCCATCAACTTGATGGCGTCTTCCCGGCTCAGGGTAAAATACTCCAGACGCTCTCCTTTTTTGATGATCTTCTTCATCTCTTTTTCAATTTCATCCAGTGCAGCCCGATCCAGAGATGGCATGTCAAAATCATAATAGTAACCGTCCGTGATAGCCGGTCCAATGGTCAGCTTAGCCTCCGGATACAGATTTTTTACCGCCTCTGCCAGCACATGAGCACAGGTATGACGGTAGGCTTTTTTACCCTCGTCCGAGTCAAATGTCAGAATGTTCAGAGTACAGTCCTTATCCACTACGGTCCGAAGGTCTACTACCTTACCGTCCACTTCTGCGACACAAGCTGCTCTCGCCAGTCCGTCGCTGATGTCCCGGGCAATGTCGTAGGCAGACATTGCCTGGGCATATTCTTTTTTGCTTCCATCTTTTAATGTGATGATCATGTTCGTTTCCTCCTTATTAAAAAATCCCTTCCGACAAGAAATACCTGTCAGAAGGGACGCATATCTTCGCGCGGTTCCACCCTCATTGCTGTCACAGCCGTCAATATTCATCAACGAACTGCGATAACCACTTCATTCGACGATAACGGAGTCACCGTGCCGGATTAGGGCCGCTTGGAGGTGGTCTTCAAATGTTTCCGCATAAGGAACTCTCAGCTTATGTCCCTCTCTCTGAATGTTTCCGCATCCTACTCTTCTCTTCAACGCTTTCTCTACTTCTCTCTATCATATATCCCGAGTACAGAAAAAGTCAAGCCCCTGTTTTTTCTATTTTATCAGGGCAAAGAAATCTGTGAGATCATCCGTCTTGCACTCGCCCTTTGCCATCCAGAAATCTGCCATATCCTGGCTGATCTTGTAGATGGAGCGCTCGCTGTCCGCATCATTAAGTTTTGCGTTTTCTTCTCTTCCATAGAACTCAAGACCTTCCACATCGCTGGCAATGTCTTCTGCGGTAACTTCCTCAAAACCGCCGGCCATCAGTTCATACGCTTCCTCCGGGTTCTCCTTCAGGAAATCGACTGCTTTGTACCATGCCTCTTCCACCGCTGCAACTACATCCGGATTCTCCTGTGCATAAGCAGTGTTCACCACCAAAGAGTCCAGAATAGTATCCGGATAATCCGCGCTGGTCACCAATGCATGAGCGCCATCTACGCTTTCCAGCGCTTCTGAGAGCTCCGGTTCCCACATGATCGCCGCATCCACTGAGCCTCCCATAAACGCGAGACCTGCTTCTGTGGTGTCGCTCATATCACTCACCCGGATATCCTCCTCCGTCAGAGAACTTCCCGCTTCAAGAGCGGTCAGGAAGAAGTAATAAGAAGATGCCGACTTATCAAGAGCAAGGGTTTTCCCGGCCAGGTCATCCAGCGTCTCAATATCGCCGGTGGCTACCAGTCCGTCCGCTCCCACGGATGCGTCCATGGTGAGCACAAAGCGGCAGTCCGCCCCATTTCCGTACATTTTAATATTAGGATCCTGGGCAGTAGCCAAAAACTGAACGCTGCCTCTGGTGATCAAAGCCGCGTAAGTGGATTCATCCTCAATTACCTGAATGTCCATGTTGATCCCGGCTTCCTCAAAATATCCGAGTTCCTTCGCGATAAACATGGGCGCGTAACCGGTCCAGGTGCAGAATGCCATGGTTACATCTTTTGTCTCCGCGGCATACGCGCTGGCCGCAGGGGCAAGTATCGCCGCACTCAGTACCATTGCTGCAAGTTTTAATTTCTTCATAAATATCATCCTCCTTGTGTCCTTTTATCAGTACGCGTATATTCCGTGTCACCTGCTCATAATACGGCCTACAGGCAGATCAGCCTCTTATTCATAAAAGTTTTTCCCGGCTACCGATCCAGCGCCGCGTCATTGCTCTCCTGCCAGAGCATGTCCATGATCTTCTTTTTTGTGTCCAGAAATTCCGGCAAAACCAGAGAATTGTGGCTGCGCTCTCCCGGAATATTGACGGTCAGCACATCCCTGATCGTTCCGGGGCGGCGGCTCATCACATAGATCCGGTCTCCCAGAAGCACTGCCTCATCGATATCATGGGTAATAAAAAGGATCGTTGTCCCGGTTCGGCGGCTGATATCTGCCAGAAGCTCCTGCATGACTACCCTTGTCTGGGCATCCAGGGCGCCGAAAGGTTCATCCATCAGAAGCACTTCCGGCTCATTTGCCAGGGTGCGGGCAATCGCCACGCGCTGCTTCATTCCTCCAGACAGCTGTCTGGGAAGCGCATCCTCAAATCCGGTAAGCCCCACCAGTTCAATATATTTTTGTGACTGCCGCGCCCTCTCCGCTTTGGAGACTCCTTTCATCTTCAGTCCAAACTCCACATTTTTCCTGACAGTCAGCCAGGGGAACAGGCTGTATCCCTGAAATACCATCCCCCTGTCGGCTCCGGGGCCGGACACCGCCCTGCCATCCAGCAGAACCTCTCCCCGCGTCGCGTGATCCAGTCCGCCAATGATATTGATCAGCGTTGTTTTCCCGCATCCGGACGGCCCCACGATCATCACAAACTCCGATTCGGCCACCTCCAGATTCACATCCCTCAGCGCCTCCACCGGTTCATTCGTCTCCTCGTATGTGCGGGTCAGATTTCGCACACTAAGTTTGATTTTTCTATTCGTATCCTTTTCCCTCATGGATCCTCTCTTACCTTCTACCCTTCACATAATTCGCAATCCGCCACTAACGTGGCTACTTGCTCATGTTTAGTGGGTCCCAACCCCACATTTGCCGGAGCAAGCTCCGCAAAGTGGGCTTTTGACCCTTCACGATCCTGCTTAGCAGACGGAACAAAAAGTCCGTCAGAAGGCCGATCAGACCGATCAATATTAATCCGGCAAAAATAGTATCCGTTGCCAGATAGCGCTGTGATTTCAAAATAATATAGCCAAGTCCGTTGCTGGCCGCGATCATCTCCGCCACAACGAGATAGGTCCAGGCCCAGCCGATAGTCAGCCGGAAATCATCCATTAATCCGGGAAGGGATGCCGGGAAGATCACTTCCTTATACACCTGCCAGCGATTCGCTCCCAGAGTCGACGCCGCGTTGATGATATTCTTATCGACACTGGATACCGTATCACATACCATCAGTACAAGCTGAAAAAACGTTCCCAGAAAAATGATGGTATATTTCTGAGTCTCATCTATGCCCAGATACAAAAGCGTCAGGGGCACAAGAGCCACCACTGGAAGATACCTGGCAAATTCGATAATGGGCTGAACAAACGCCGAAACCTTGCGGGAATTTGCCATCAGCATTCCCAGGGGAAGCGCAACGATCACGGACCAGATCCAACCGATCAGTACCCGTGAGGTAGACTCCCAACAGTTTGCCCACAAAGATCCGTCCTGCGCCATAGAGGCAATTTTTTTCAGGACAGAGGTGGGAGTCGGAAGAAAGACTTCACTTACCCAGCCCCCGTAAGAGGCCAGACACCAAAATCCGATGATCAGGAAAAAACAGATAAATGAAAGTGCTTTTTCAATTCTTCTGCTGCGATTTTTATACTGCATTTGACTATACCGCCTTACTTTGCTTTACTCCGCTAATGCGTTACAGCATCACTATATTACCCGATTGCAGAAAGAAGTGCAAGTACTTTTTAACTATATGTTTCCCATGAGTTTCTCTTTCAGCAGCGCTGCCGCCTCCCGCACCACATAATGTACCTGCATCAGCGGATCGGAAGCCGCGGCGATCCCCTCCGCATGCTCATAGCCAAGCTTCTGTGCCAGCAAAACTGCCCGGTAAACATGGAAATTGTTGGAAAGAATACCTGTCCGTTTCTTCCCGCATCCCGTCAACGCATCGGAAAACTCCAGATTTTCTTTTGTGCTGGTGGAAGTCTCTTCCAAAATGAGCCGCTCCTTTGGGATACCCCGCTCTGTGAGATAGCGCCTCATACATTCCGCCTCTGTGATCTCTTCCCCTGGTCCCTGACCTCCCGACAGGATCAGAATGGCGTCAGGGTTTGCCTGCGCGTATTCCAGCGCCTTCTGCAGACGCTTCCCCAGAGCCTTTGACGGCGCCTCACCCTTAACCTGAGCTCCCAGCACCACTACGTAGTCCAGATCCGCGCTCCCACTGCTCCTCATACCGCTCACCACATTTTTGCAGAGAAGAAGGAATACGATGAAACCGGCAAGCACCATCGCCAGCACACACCAGCGCAGCCATACCGGGAAGAATCCCGGATGCCGCTTTCCATACGCAAAACAGAATACGCCAATGCTCAAAAACGCCGCAAACGCCAGCCAGATCCAGGCAAAATCCGCCGTGATCCCGGCATATGTCACAATAACCAAATAGTAAACCAGACAGATCAGTCCGGCCGCCATACAAATCCCTGCTCCCACGCTCTTACTGCTCCTTTCTTTCGCCCGCTTTCTCATATTCGGCCTCTCAACTAAAAAGGACTGCCAAAACAACTCCGGCAGCCCAAATCATCAATTTCTTCCACAGCAATATTTGTATTTCTTTCCACTACCGCAGGGACATGGATCGTTTCTGCCGATCTTCTTACCCTTTACGATGGTGTTCATCTTCTTTGCTTCTTTATAAAGATTTTTCTTTGTCTCCGCATCGAAGATCTCGTCCCACATCGGCAGCTCATACAGCCAGTCCGCCTTGGCGTCCACCATGTTCTTGTAGAGCAGTTCCTTGTCAAATCCCAGATTCACTACGGTGTCTTCCGTCATCTCCTCAATGGGATTTTGCTCTTTCAGGCTGTCATTGATACCGTCCAGGAAACCGGTCATGGTCTGCACGGAAATCTCATATTTTTCTGCCAGCTCCTTCACGGTGCCGGATACTACCTCGTCCGGATTGCTCAGCAGTTTTTCATAAATCCCTTTCTCGATCAGAAAGTACTCTGACCAGAACTGCTGCATCTGCTTCTTATCGGTTGTCTGAGAGTAAGCAACATCTCTCCATTCCTGTAATAAAGCCATTTTTCTTTACCATCCTTTGTTTCTTAAATTCTATCTGGCTATTATACCGTATTAGAAGTGATTTTTCAATGGGGAATTATTTATAGCCAACAATAATTATTCTTTTACTAAAATATGATCCGGGTTTGTATATATTTCTGAAATCTGCCTATACTAAGATTAGTCTCAGATGAGACAAAGTATCATTGAATCCCCCTTCAATGAAACTGCACAAATGATAAAAATACTACTTATCCTCCCCTTGATGCCCCGTAAATGCCCGGAAAGCCGCGCGTTTACGGGGTTTTTACGCGAGTAGCGAGCCATTTGCGCCGCTTGCGGCAGCAAATGCGAAAAACCGGACTAATGTGCTGCATACAAACCTCCCGTTTTTTACATCGGTGTTCCGACTTCGATCAGGTTACCATCGGGATCATAGAACCGCACAACCTTCTGTCAGGATCATATTGCCATCGTTATTAAGTACCATCTCAAGGCCAAAGAGGTCATGGTAGAACGCCTTCGCACGCTCAATGTCCTTTGTAACGATCAGTACATTTCTTAGTTTCATACTCTACTCCAGCTTCACAGGCACGCTAATATCAGTGCCGTCATTCTCAGCCACATAAACAGCACAGTTTCTGATATACTTCGACCAATAGCTTCCCTTGGATTCAGGCGTGAGATATTCCAAGATACCCTTCATGGCAATTGCATGTGTGGATATCAGGATATTTCCCTTGAGTCCGCGGATACTTTCGATAAACTCTCCGGCCCGAGTCACCACACTGGAAAGCTGTTCCATTCCTTCCGGTGCAGGATTGTGAACGAAATCGCTGAAGAATGCAATGATTTCCGGACTTGGGTTCTTTAAGTCGGATCCTTCATATGGACCGTAGTCCATCTCGATCAGACGATCGTCAATCACAGGTTCCTTTCCCTCTGCCACGATCTCTGCTGTCTGAATAGCTCTGATCAGGGGACTGGTGAATACATGATCAAAGGTGACTCCCTGAAGCTTTGCGGCAGCTTCCTGCGCCTGCATGATCCCTTCGTCATTCAGCGGATGATCGCTTCTGCCCTGAAGGACGTTTTTCTTGTTCAGTTCAGTTTTCCCATGTCGAATGATATAGATCATAGTTCATTCGCACTGTGAACGAGTTTAGCGTCCACAGAGGCTGCGCCCTCTACATATGGTCTAAGCTTCTCTGCTGTCTTCCCAATACCGCTGCCGCCTGATGTAGCAAAAGCATGTATCGTAATCCCGCTCCAGTCGTATCCCTTACAGAAGGTATTCACTACATTAGGTGCAGCTCCGTACCAAATAGGGAACCCGATATATACTGTATCGTAGTCTGACAAATTATCGATTCTGCCTGCAACCGGGACATCCTTCTTACCGAGTTTCTCTCTGTTGCATCTTGCCAAAGGATTCTTCCAGTTCAGATCCGCATTCGTATACGGTTTCTCGGGTTTGATCTCGAAAATGTTTGCGCCAAGCTTTGCAGCCAGATCCTTCGCGACCTTAGCTGTGGTACCCGCTTCCGCGCTGAAATAAGTAATTAATGTGCTCATACGTCGCTCCTTTATATCCTTCATCGCATTCACTTCTTTACAACCACAGTCAGCATGACCAGATCCGAATCTCCGGTATTGATAATGCTGTGTTCTGACCCTTTCGGACAGATATGCATTACCCCCGGCTTCAGTTCCTCTTCTGCCCCACCGCAGACTGCTCTTCCTTTCCCGCTAATAATGTAGTTCACATCATCTCCTGATTCCTGCACATGCAGGCCGATGCTACCGCCCGAATGGATGATTGTAGGAATGATGCGATAGCTATCGTCGTTATACATCTTCGCAGTCATAGTTCCGGTTCCACCGTTCATGCCTGGAATTGTCAACTCGTCTATCATGTTAAAGTCAATCAGCATACTTCAGTCCTCGCTATCTTATCATTTTTCATCTTCTCTTTCTTGTTACTGACCCGTACAACAGAACTATCGACCAGGATGCGCATATCCACACCTGCAACGATGGCAGGTTTCGGATCACCGTTCGGCAGCGGTACCATCACCACATCATTTACTTTGATGGATTTATCCTCCGTCCGGTAGGCATATGTCTTTCCTCCGTTTTGCTTAGCATAATCAGAAGCCGAATCCGAAATCATCCGCAAATGCCAGATCCATGATTACTGGATGGCGGAAGCTTTCGAGACCGGTCGTATCATCATAGGCGACAAGGTAATACTGCTTGTCCTTGTCATATTTCTTATTTTTGAAGGTGAACCGCATGCGGAAGATCCGTTTGGTCGCATCCGCATCACGGCTGTCTGCTACATAGATATTCTCATTGGAAATCTTCTCGTTATCTTCCGAGATGAAATACAGCTTATAGGTAGCAGGCTTGATGGTATCGCTGACCGGATCCGACTGAATGAAATCCATGGTCGTGATCAGGTTCGTGATCTTCTGCACCATGCTGACCAGTGCGATCTGCGCCGGGCGGGTCTCCATATGGCCGCGCTCCATCTTGATATCCAGCACCGGAACCAGCATCTCCTGCGGAGAGGATCCGCCATGCACAAAGTTCTGACCGCCTCCGGCCACCTTGAACACGTTGCTGCTCACCGGATAGGAAACCACCTTCGTATCGTCATTCCCAAGAATCAGGGACATCGGCATAAACGCCACGCCCTCATCCACAACCGGATCCTTCGCAACAATAAATCTGCGGTTGATAAAGGCATTCTTCCCGCTCACGCCACCGATCTTGCGGCCCAGGCCGGTCTCTCTTTCGCCTACGGCGAAATTCACCTTCTCGCTCTCAGTAACCTTATCACGCTTATAGATAAAGCCATGATCCGCCGTCACAATGAAATGATAGGTGTTCGCATTCGTAGAAATCCGGCGAATAAGATCCATAATCTCCTGAATTGCCTCTTCGCAGGCTACAAATACTTCATCTTCCGTATTTGCCTTGTCCCCACGAGCATCGATCTGGTTGTGATAGACATAGACCACCTGCTTCCCGGTGAAGATATCCCGAAGGTCATTCTTCTTCAGTCCCTTAATATCATCGAACTGTACACACACGCCATTCGGAACATGCTTCTGCAAAACGGTCTGCCTTCCAGCCAGGCTGTCGCAAAGGACATCATCCGAAAGAACCTGATAATCATCCGTCATAGTAAGACTGCTGTGTGGTAGAAGCGCTCCCATGCCCAGTTTCGTATAAGATGGAAGCACAGACAGCTGCACCTCCATCTTGGCCGTACATTTCGGATCATCCTGCATCCTCTGAAGCAGCTCTTGTCCCACCTCGTAGCGCATCGCATCCGAGATGATGACAACCGTGCGCTCTTTCACGTGATTTAAGTTTCTGCGATAGAAATTCCTCTGAAGCGGGATCTCCATGAAAGCGTTCTCTTCTTGAATCGCATCATTCCATGCAGGAAGGAGCTTTGCCAAATATTCATTCGTATAGATGTTCTCGACCAGTGTCCTTAAGGCTTCAAATGCAGATGTATCTTCCATCTGGTCATAACTGAAATAGAACTTCCGATATTCTCTATCGATCTTCAGGTCTTCTTTCCGATATCGAGTAACAATGTTCTTGAATCCTTCCGGAGTCACATAATTGGCCGCTTCGATTAGATGATAAGCGCTTGCCAGTAATTGATATGTTTTTCCGGTCTTCCGACCGAAATGCATCTTAGCACGCATCTCGCAAAGCGCTGGAATATCGTATTTGTCCAGCTTTGCGCCTGTATCCTCTGCGGTCAGACGTTCCACGATCCACTTGACGATTATCTGATCGAAGGCAATGAAAGTATCACATTCCACCAGATCCTCCGGGGCATAATCTGAAAGCGTCGTACTCGTATTCAGGCATGCTGCAACATGGGCAGACAATTCGTCATACCGATCACGGTAAAGCACGCTGTTCGACAGGTTATCCAGAAATGCAATAATGTTGCCGGACTTATATGACACAAAGGTCTTCCAAGGCTGCGGAACATCTCCGGCCAACTGCCGCTCTGTTGCTGTTACAAACATCGTAACCAGAAGTTTCTCCAGGCTGGGCTTCGGATCGGTGTATCCGAAATGCTGCTCACAGAGTTTCCAGAAGGACGGAAGAAGGTCGTATTTGTCGATCTCCATAAGGAACTTATTATGGCCTAGGCCGGCTTCTCTTCCGACTTCGCCGGAATTCACCTTCTCTGTCAGCATCACGCGGATCACTTCTTCAAAAGAACATGTTCTGGTACGGCAAATGCTGGCCAGCATACCAACCAGAATGTTTTCCTCATTAAAGTTCTCGATCTCCAGATCATAGAAACGCTGCATACGATCTTTATTGGCAAAGAACTTGATATGCTTCTCGATGACCGGCTTATACTTTTCCTCGATACCCAGATCCACAGAAAGCAGCGATGCACGGTCCGCAAAGAACCTCTTGGAGTACAGCAGAGTATCCTCCAGGTGGTTATCTTTCACGTCCGGTTTCGGGAACGGAGCATAAATCAGATAATTGGTCGTCGTATCTTCCCGTTCCAGAAATCTTTTCGTATAAAACTGATTGTCCGGCTCCAGACGATAGATCGTGGCATTCTCCAGAGTGACGTCTTCCATATCCTCTTTGAATTCACCTTTATCGTCATACCAAAAGACGAGCTTCCGGGTATCTCCCGTAAACTCAGCATTCAGCCGGTCTATGATTTGTTTCAGGTTAAGCTCTGCCATAACCTACTACCTCATTTCTTTGCCATGATATTCTTTGAATCTGCGAGCACCTCATAGAACTTGCCATCATTCGCTGTCTGGAGCTTACGGTAATTAACCTTTACACCGTCATCCAGATCCAGCTCTATACGTGACAATGCCAAATGGGCAAGCTTCTCATCATACTCACGGCATTCTTTCAATTGCTTTGTCAGTTTGTCTCTGCGCTTTGTAGCTTGACCCACTTCACGAGCATTCGTACTGTGATCGATCATATCCTGCATACGATTTATCTCGCTCTCATAAATGCGCTGCATACGGTGCAGGTAATCGATACGCAGATTGCCGATGGTATCCGCGTTGTAGCGATGCAGATAGATCAATGCCTTGAATCCGTTTTGTTTGCCGCTGTCAAACAACCAGTAGATCGGCCGCTTGCCGGAGCCAGTTACGGAATATTTGAAGAAATCGTTCAAGAAGTAGTTGCGGATGATCTCACGAGAGGAACTACCTTTGTTGCCTAGGGCTTTGGCGATGAAATCAAGGTTTTCTTCCAGTGTGCCCTCTCCAAAGGCCACCTTCAGGAATGCGCAAAGGCGTGAAACAATATCATCTTCCAGATATTCTTCATCAGAAATGGGAATGATATTATCTGCATCTGGCTTGAACTGACCATAATTTCCTTCGGTCCACTTACCGTCTGCATAAACAAGGCCCGTAGAACCGAGAGAATAACGTCCAAACATGCAGCCCACAGCATAGGACAGTAGAGCCTTTATATCCCGTTGCAGATCAGCGCGGCGTACTGTTACATCTTTATCTTCCACATCCGGCGTCAGTTCATCCTGCAATCCATAGATGTCAATAAAGATACGGTTCAATTCTTCCTCGTTTGACTTGAGCTGTTCAAACCGGAGATCACACTCTTCACACCAAGCCCGGAAGCACTCTTCAATCGTTGCATTGTCAGAATTCCAATGACTGCGGCTAAGTGCTTCTTTTACCAATGGATGTCTTTCAAAATCCCAGGATGTTTCAAATGCATCCCAATCATTTTTACTTATTTCAATGTTATTCTTTACTAATGCAGTAACAGCCGTCTTCTGCTGTGCATCATACACAAAGGGGATTTTGGCAATATCTCCCCACTGAAAATGTACTGATACACAAAGCACTTTCATATATTCATCCGCGATGGACGAGTTCAAAAAGCCTTCCAAATAGTATCTTATCTCAGCATCTTCTGTATATAACATCGGTCCTGCAGAACACGCAATTGCCCCCGGAGGAAGATCTCGGAAGGATGACTTTGAAATAGAAACATCAGTCCAAACAATTCCTGGTCTAAAATAATACTTATCACTTCCGCCACTAAAACCCGAAAATGATTTTAACTCAGCTCCATTATTCTCATAGTTGATGACATATTCCTGATTTCCATACCATCGTCTATAATTGCCTCCCTTGCTAAAAGCAACCCACTTTTGGGGATAATGTAATTTATCTCCGTTAACTTCAAACCAAAGCCTAATAAAACGATCATTGTCTCCCGTGGATATACGCATTTTCTGATCGCAATAGTCGGATACACTTTTCTTCTCAAAAAGCTTTACGAAAGGTTCTGACAATGAATAAGCAATAGGCATTCCGGGAATCATAGAGAAATTCTGTTGTGAAACCACATACGATCTATCTCTATTAGTTAGACGTTTCTCCAATTGTTCAGAAGACGACACCTCTCCAGCTTTATCGAACAATTTCAGGTAAAATCCTTTGTAAGAAGATAATTTAGCATTTTCCAGCACAAAAGAAACAGATCCAAAATCGGAACCAAAAACACCTCTTCCATTATGAAGCAAACTAATTATTTCGCTATTTGACAAAACCGTCTCACGAAGCAATTTGAAACTTGAATTGTTCATCCATACAGGAATGTTGATCATTGATACAAATCCGAGTGACATGCTCATTTTTAAAGTTTTTTCCATAAACACTGTGCTCATATCACTCTTACTTTTAGGATAATTTGTCCTGACATATGTTGATAATTTGCTGTTCATACCAGCACTGCCCATATAAGGCGGATTCGTAACTGTTGCCATATACTTATTCGCCATCACCTCTGCAATATCAATAAGCTCCTGCAATCTCTCCGCTGCTTCTTCTGCCCCATTCATATCCAAAGTAAGCTGTCCACTCTGAACA
>CACYXH010000075.1 GCA_902778245.1 uncultured Lachnospiraceae bacterium
AAATACCATTAATCAAAACAGAGCACAACACCGCACAACTGCCTATAAATTAAGGCATTGTGCGGTGTTGTGTCCTCACAAACTGTTAAAGACAGGATTATAAAAGAAGGCTCCTTTGATGTCAAGCTGCTGTGCCCGCAGAAATCTTCTGCATATCTTCGTTCCTCTCAATTATTCTTAAAAGCCCAGCAACACCGCAGATAATTAATGACTCAAAGCCCCATACGATCATTCATGATCTCACTCTTCGCAAGAGCGGCGTATGCTTCCGGGTCTCCGCCGCATATCCTGCAGAAAAACTGAAGTATAGGAAGACCATTCACGGTATCATCCCGCTCCAGCGCCAGGCACATCCGTTCCGGATGCCACTGTACGCCATAAATAGGAAGGGCAGAATGATGCAATGCCTCTACAATACCATCTTCCAGACAGTGACTGTCCGTCACAAGATTCTCTCCCAGGCGGCCCACTGCCTGATGATGGGCGCTGTTATGAGGAAATTCCGTTCCGTAAAGTTCTGCGAGCCAGCTGCCCTCTTTTGCTATGCAGCGATGAACCTTATCCGGCTCATCCGGTTCACGATAGTGACGAAACGCTGTGGCAAGATGCTGGGTCATCGTTCCCCCAAAATATACATTGATCACCTGATGTCCTCTGCAGATGCCCAAAACCGGTTTACCGTTCTTCACAAAATCATCCAGCATGGCAAACTGCAGTTCATCCAGAGCGTCCATGACCATGATGCTTCCATGGTTTTTCTGTCCGTAACGGGCAGGGTTAATGTCCCCGCCGCCAGGAATCAGAAGGCCGTCATAGGCCTCCACTCTAAACTCGGAATAATCAAGATATTCCTGCTGGTACTTTTGCTGCATCTGCTCGGTCTGCACCGAAATCACGATGGGTTCCATCCCCGCTGCAAACACTGCACTGGTATAATTCTTTACATTTTGATCTATCTCCGGGATTGCAATCCTTGGTCTTCTCATCGCTGTATACTTCCTGTTCTTGCGCTAATGTGTCGTATCTATTCAGTGCCTTCATAGATACAACACGCTTATTATAAACCAACTCCCTCCAATTTTAAAGACAAATATGAAAGCCGCTGCAAAATCAGGAACACTGGGTTCTGATGGCAACGGCTTTGTAAACACTTTTCAATTATTAATGATTTTTAATGGAATTCAGGAAATCCTGAGCACGCTGCGTATTGGGATGCGTAAAAAATTCCTCAGGCGTATTCTCTTCAATGATGGCGCCCCCATCCATAAAAATGACCCGGTCTGCCACGCGTCTTGCAAAATTCATTTCATGAGTAACCACCACCATGGTCATTCCTTCTTTGGCAAGCTCTGTCATTACATCCAGCACTTCACCGATCATCTCCGGATCCAGCGCGCTGGTGGGTTCATCAAACAAAATTGCCTTGGGATGCATGGCAAGTGAGCGGGCAATGGCAACGCGCTGCTGCTGGCCGCCGGAGAGCTGCGCCGGTAATTTAGCCGCCTGGGTATCTACCCCCACTCGCTTCAGCAGCTTTATCGCCTCCTCGCGGGCCTCTTTTTTGGGAACGTGCAGCACATCTGTTGGCCCCAGAGTGACATTGTCCAAAATTGTCTTGTGTGCAAATAGGTTAAAGGACTGGAATACCATGCCCACCTGAGCCCGGAGCCTTGCAAGTTCCTTTCCCTCCTGGGGGATCGCCGTTCCATCGATCAGGATCTCACCTGAGTTGATGGTTTCCATCCGGTTTATGGTCCGGCAAAGAGTAGACTTTCCGGATCCGGAAGGTCCGATAATTACCACAACTTCTCCTTTTTTTACACTTAAATTGATATCCTTCAGCACATGCAGCTGGCCATAATGCTTATCTACATGCCTCAGTTCGATCACCGGAGTCTGTTCCGGTGTATTTGGTTTGCTTTGTTTCTCCATAACTACACTCCTTTATTTCCATTCTGCTGCGCTGCCATCAGGGTACGGTTTCTGCGTCTTGCAGCAAAATCAGACGCCCTGTTGAGCAGGTAATTGATCAGAATATAAATCACAGCCACAACCAGATACACGGAAAGCAGCGCATCATAGTTGGAGATCAGTACTTTGGCATTCTGCATTAGATCCGGGAAAGTAACCACATAAGCAAATGTGGTATCTTTTACCACGATCACCAGCTCTGAGAGCAGTGCCGGGATCACATAACGGATCGCCTGGGGAAATACAACCTTCAAGAAAACGTGGCTTTTACTCATTCCAATGGAAAGGGCAGCTTCCCTCTGACCCTTCGGCACTGCCTTTACCCCTGAACGAAACACCTCCGCCACAACGCCGCAGGCGGAAATTGCCACAGGCAAAGTGATTTTCCAGAAAGACGGCAGTGTCAGCCCAAACTGAGGTACCACAAGAAAGAAAAAATATAGAAAAAGAAGCGTTGGAACACCCCGGGTAAATTCCACCAGCGCAGTAGCAATCCCTCTGACCACCTTGCTGTCGCTGATTCTTCCCAGCATGAGCAGAAAGCCAAGTCCAAACGTAATTACCCCTGCTGTCAGGGCGACCTCCAATGTACCTGCAATGCCCTGACCAAGGAATTTCCATGTGGTCGATTTCGTAAAAATAGACCAGTATTTTGAATCCAACTGCCCGGTAATGTAAAACTGCCTGACCACGCCCACTGCCAGGAAAGCAATCGCAGCCAATGCGATGCCGGTTCCTATTGCTGTGCGCCTGCGGGTTTTGGGGCCGGGCGCCTCGTATAGCGCGTCCCGGACGGAAACATGTGCATTACTCATCGCAGTATCCTCACTTTCCTGTCAATTCGATTTCCTATCTGCCCGATCACTACTGCGGTGGCACAGTACAATGCTGCTGAAATCACAAATGCAGTGATTCCGCCTACCGCGTGCGTATTAATATGAGCTACCAGACCTGTTAAATCCCTGGGATTTAGCGGAACCTGAGATGCCAGTGCGGTAGTGAGCATGGTAGCAACCAGCAAATTGGTCAGGGGCAGTACACTTGCCCGAAGTGCCTGGGGAATTACTACCTTGCTGATCACCTGGGTAAATGTCATACCAATGGAACGCGCCGCTTCGATCTGACCAATATCTATGGTGTTGATACCAGCCATCAGATATTCCGAACAAAATGCGGCGGGTATCAGCGATACCGCGATCAGAACGCAGGTAAAATAAGACCACACAACATTCAGATAGGGCAAAGCGTAAACAAGAATGATCAGCAGAGAAGCTCCCGGAATGTTGCGGAATATATGCACATAGATGTCTCCCACCACCCTTAAAGGTTTAAGCGGACTTACCCGCATGACTGTGACGAGGACTCCGATCACAAAAGCGATCGCAAATGCCAGAGCGGTGAGTTTCCATGTCGTAAAAAGCGCCTGTATATACTTATCTCCATACTGAGAGAGAAGTTCCGTTACTCCCATATTCTCTCCTCCAAATTAAGCAATAAGGGCTTCAGGACCAACGCCCCAAAGCCCTTCTCATCTTCTCTGTTACAAAAAACTGCTTATTCTCCGATAGCCGGTGCCTCCGGTGCTGTTTCGATACCGGTACGGTCGCCAAGGCTGATCTGCCACAGCTGTTCCCATGTGCCGTCTTCTTCGATCTTTTTCAGGAATTCATTGACAAATTCCACACCATCAGAGTCCTTCGGAAGTCCGATACCGTAATTGTCTTCCGGACCGAACACATCGCCCGCGATCTCATAGGTATCTGGGTTCTTAACTATGGCATTCAGAAGCAGCGTATAGTCAGTCACATAAGCATCTACACGGCCCTGTTCCAGTGCAGTACGGGCTGTAATATCATCCTGATATTCTTCAACGATTGCTTCCGGTGCATACTCCGCCAGGATGTCAGGACCGGTGGAACCGGACTGGGTTGCCACCGTCTTGCCTGCCAGGTCTTCAATTCCGGTAATCTCTTCATTTCCAGCTTTTACAAGGATAGCCTGCTGGGAAGTATAGTAGGGTCCGGCGAAAGAAATCACTTCCTGACGGGAAGGTGTAATGGAATAGGTGGCAAATACTGCGTCTACCTGATCGCCGGTCAGAACCGATTCTCTTGTATCAGAAGTTACCTGTGTCAGTTCGAATTTTGTCTCATCTCCCAGGATGTAACGTGCCAGCAACTGATAGAGACCTGCGTCAAAGCCGCGAAGTCCGTCATCTGTCTCATCTAACTGGCTGAACAGGAAAGATGTGCGTGTGCCGCCGACGCGCAGAACACCTGCTTCTTTCACTGCGGACGCCCATTCGCTCTCTTCAATATCAGCATCATCAGCAATGATACCGGAAGCGATCAGTTCATCGAATGCCTCCTTGTCAATAGCAACGGCATTATCTGCCTCTTCTGCAAAAGCAGCTGTGGTCGTTCCTACGGTCAGGGCTGCCGCCAACAGGATACCTAATGTCTTTTTGATTTTGTTATACTTTTTCATCGTGTCCTCCTTTTCTAAATCCGTTTTTGTGAAAAACAGTTGCAGATATCATACACCAATTTTCCTAGTATGTCAAAGTAAAAACTAGGATATTGGGTATCAATCCATTTTCCTATTTATCTTATAGGATTTCTGTGGTTTTATTTAAATTAACATATCTTTTCGTTTCTGTCAATACAAAAGTTTTAAAGTTATTTTTATTCCGTTCATTTCATCTAATTTAGGGAAACGCTGATTAATGCGTTTCCCACGCCGGATTTTCGCTGCGAAGCAGCAATTTCCTCTGATAATCCGTGCGATCCACCGGAGGTTTCTAAGGAAACGATGATTAAATCAGCGTTTCCTTAGAACATACCATAGTATGGTTTCTGCGTTACAGCCTGCTCCACCCAGTTGATCAACGTGATAAAATCATAGACCGGAAGTGAGCTGGCCTTTTGAATCGCCCAGGCATAGGGCGGAAGATCGCTGCATTCCAGCAAAATGGCTCCTACCTGTGGGTACTCAGTGCGTATCTTTTTGCCGAGAGCCATCAGATCTTCTGTCAGTTTTCCGTTGTCCAGGCTTGTTTTTTCCCAGCGGATCGGAGCAAAACTCTCCAAAGAGCCCACATCAAATATCAGGCAATCTTCCCGGCCGGCCCCCACATTTGCCAGCAGGCTGTCTGTCACACTCTCCCCGCTGGCGGCGATCACCGCAATTTTCTGATCCGCCTTCAGCCCGGTCTTAATGACAGGAATCTGGCAGAGGCTGGACAGATAAACCGGAACATTCACTGCAGCTTTTACGGAATTCTGAAAATGCGCAAAGAATCCGCAGGCTCCGATGATCGCCCGCACTCCCTCCTGCTCCAGCTTTTTAGCCGCGCTTATGATCTGTTCCTCAATTTGTTTATCTCCCCGGAACAGCTCTTCAATTTCAAAGCTCACTTTCTCATACAGCACCGGGAACGGGTATGTGGACGCATTCACCACATTCCCCGGAAGTTTCGGATAAACCAGATCAATGGCGATAATGCCGATGGGAAACCCGGCAGTATAGTGTGCCGGCTGGTTTATCATTTCAAAAAAATCTATTTCATTAAGAAGCTGTCGATTATAGTTCATAGAAATCCGCTCCCATTACGCAGGATAAACACCATTATTCAGGTACTCCAGCAGTTGTTGTTTATCCAAATTTCCGATTCCCAGTTCTTCCAGTTTAACGCCGCTCTCGTAAAAATTCTTTCCTACCATGACAGAGGCAATTGTAATCATGGCATCAATCACAGGCGTAGGAACACCAAATTTTTTGCCAAGCTCATGGTAAACGTGGCAGCCCACAGGAACGTCCTCGGTCACATAACGATTTTGAATGGAAAACGGTCCTGTGGTAAAACCGGTCTCCCACTGCTCCTCAAAGGGGACAATGCAGCCCTCTCCCATATACTCCGGGCCCAGAATGCTGGCTCTGGAGAAGAAGTCCTCCTTTGGGTACCGGGCAAGATCCACCCCGATCGCATCTGCCAGGGCAGTCTCCTCGTCATAGAATGCAACCTGCACTTCTGACAGGGAAGGGCAGAATGCATGAGAATAGATGGAATACTGGAATCGGTCGTGGCCGCCGTAAATTCTTCCAAAGTTCTCCATCACAGAAGCTCCCAGCACGGTGCCCGGCACATGGATCACAGGGTTTACATTGGAAAAGCCGATGTCCAGCACCGTATTTCCTTTCTGCGGGCCATCCCCCTGAGTGATAGAATCAAAGCAGCCAAGATATTTGATGCTCTCAAGAAAATCATCCGTATCTACAGTGGGCAGCGCCGAACCTCTCAGCGTGATTGCCCGGTACACCAGATACTGTTCCGGCGTCGGCACACCGCCCTCCGTCACAATCCTGGTTCCATAGGGTGCGCTGGACCATCCGCCAATGATAACTTTCGCGCTGCTGCCAATCTCCCTCAGTTTTTTTCTCAGACGCAAAGATCCATAGTTGTCCGGAATGATATGTACGATCTGTCCATCCGTCAGCAGCGGAGCCAACTGTTCAAAGAAAACCTCATGAGCAACCGACGGGATACAAACCAGGATCAATTTCGCCCCGTTTACCGCCTCCGCCATATCATCCGTAATTAGATCAAATTTTGCGTTGCCCAGTCGGTCAAAACCATATTTATTCTTGGGATGGCCCACAAGAGTAACTCCTGTCTTCTCCAGATATTTCAGAGAAGTCTCAGAAAAAGGTTTGATGTCAAAGATGCGGACCGTATTGCCCGCCAGCTTGCAGTCTGCTGCGCAAGTTCTGCCCACAGAGCCGCCGCCAAGAACCGCTACCGGATAATTTTCAATACCTGTGAAATCGTACATAATACATATCTCCTGTTCTTATATCTGCTTTATGTTATTGGATGCTCTCTATTTGTTTCTATTGCCGCAAAACAGTATCGGAGAATCTTGCTTCTCCGATACTGTCTGCTTGTCATTGAAAGAAATTAAGAAATGTAATTCACGCAAAACTTAGGTAACTCTAATTCTGTTTCAATTTATTAAAAAACAGCTACTACACCTCCGTCATAAGTATCATTAATGAAATCACGGATTTCATCTGTAATCACTGCGTTTACCAGCGCGATGGTTTTCAGGCTTTCCTCATCACCTGCGTTCACTACAATCAGGTTTGCATAGGTCTGCGCTGCTTCTGACTCTGCATCTTCGATAGCTACCAGCTTATCTTTAATGCCGCCCTCAATCGCGTAATTTCCGTTAACCACCGCGAAATCCACATCAACGATAACCTTCGCAGTCTGCTCAGCAGCAAGCTCCGTAAACTCAATGTTATGCGGATTCTCTACTACATCCAGCGGAGTTGCTTCCAGTCCAACACCTTCTTTCAGGGTAATAATGCCGTTGGCTTCCAGCAGAAGAAGCGCTCTCGCTTCGTTTGTGGTATCGTTGGGAACCGCAAACACCGCTCCGTCCGGAATGTTTTCCAGATCATCGGATTTCCCCGCATAGATGCCCAGCGGTTCAAAGTGAACGGCTGCCACGCCTACCAGATCCGTTCCATGCTGTTCATTATAGTTATCCAGATACGGCTCATGCTGGAAGTAGTTTGCATCCAGTTCGCCGGAAGACAATGCCTCATTCGGAAGCACATAGTCATCAAATGTTACAAGTTCCAGTTTCCAGCCCGCCTCTTCCAGTTTTTCCTGAACCTGCTCCAGAACCTCACCATGAGGTGTAGGAACCACGCCCACGGTAATCACATTGTCATCATCCTCCGGACTTGGGATTTCTGCATTGACTTCTACATCAAATACGGATTTTTCCGCATCCTCTGCGAATACACTGCCGGCAATACCGGTGGTCAGGGTTGCTGCAAGTGCCAGTGAAGTAGCTACAGATACAAATGTCTTTTTCATAATAGTTATTCTCCTTTTTCAACTGTGATTTTGTAAACGCGTAAAACGAAAAAAAATAAGGCTATGCTATGCATGCCTTCACGATAATATCTCCTCTTTCGTTCCTACTAAGCCCACAGGTCAACAACAACACATCCTGCTATACCTTTCAGAATTTCCGGCATGCCAATATTCATTTCCGGGGCGACAACAACAGCTACACATACACATCATTTTGTTAATCTCCTTTCTGAAAAATAATTCCACATAAATGTGTTCTTCTTTTCCTACTTGACTTATAGGTTTTATGTGGTTTTAATTAAAATAACATAATTTACAAGTTCTGTCAATATGCTAATTTAAAAATTTGTTCCAGGTCATAGATAAAAACCAACAACCTTCACATCTCTCTGCGCGGCCTCTTTCCTGATATGCATCGAAATCTGCTGTTCACTGACTTCCTGCAGATACCACCCGGCAACAAACATTCTTAAAATATTTCCTTCTGTCCTCGCCATCGTCACAGACGTTATTATGGTCCCCAGCAACTCATCGCTTTCGTCATATCCTTTCATGACCTGGGCGATCAATCCGATACATTTTCGGGCCTTCCAGTTCAAAATACCTGTCCGAAAAAGAATATCCGATAATTTCCATATGGCATTCTTTCCATTCACACATATTTTCAATCCCTCCGTCACTTCCGTAAGGACCGCCTTTTCGTCTTTCAGAAGAGCTCTGCAGGCACTTTTTCTCAGACTTTTTATAATTGCGCAGGCATTTTCCGGAATGGCATCCGGAGTAATCCCCCCTTCCAGTGAAATCAGATTGCTATCTCTCAGGTTAAAGTTCAGTTCTGCCTTGTAGCATTTCATTTCCCCTGCGCTGGTTCCCATATCAAACATTTGCTTTATCCTCCAATTATCGATGGCTCACTACTAACGTAAATCGAAGGCCGCCGCATATGTGCGGCGGCCTCCAGAGTACCTGTCTGATCAGGTTCTTGCTATTCTACATGATAAATTGCGGAGAAGTCCGTTGCGTAGAGCGGATAGTTTACGTTGCCCGCAAATTCTTTGTTATACACAAGGAAACTGGAGATATCCTGGATGAAAACACTGGCTGATTCATCGCTCAGTACCTTCTGGGCTTCTTTAGAAAGTTCAACCTTTTTATCCTGATCCGCTTCTGCAACAGCGTTTGCAAATGCTGTATCAAACGCTTCTGACTTGTAATTGATAAAGTTGCTGTCGCTGTCAGAAGTATATCTGGAGAGGAAGAAGCTCGGGTAAGGAACCGATCCGGTCAGAGAGATGATCGTAGCTTCAAATTCTCTGTTCTGATAGATTGTTTCCAGCCAGGTAGCCCAATCTACCTGTTTGATCTCGGCGTTGATTCCTGCGGCTGCCAGCTCGTTTACAATTACCTCAGCAGTATCAGCTACGTCGGACTGTGTGGTAAGAAGCTTGTTAACACGCTCGATATTAACCTGAACCTGCACGAGGGCTGCAAAGTCGGAAATAATAGTCTGTATAGGGTCCATGATTCCGAGAGCATAGCTCATAAATACAGAAAGAGTACCTACAAGCATTATCCCTTCGGAAGTCATATATCCTCCTCGCCAAAGGACGAGAGAAAGGATCACAGATCCGATAAGTGACACTAACGATGCAAAGAGCGCAGAGTGGTGCGCAGTTTTGACAGATGCCTTTCTCATCACCTCAGTATCTTTTCTGAAATCGTCATTCATCTTATCTTCAGCGGCAAGAGTCTTGATGGATCTTACGCCTGTGATACCTTCGTTGAAGTCAGTTCCTACCATCAATGCTACATCGATTAATTGTTCTCTTGTAAGGTCTATTTCATTCAAGACCTTCTCAAGTTCCAAGTATTCGAGGTTTGATAATCCTCCACTTAATGTAAGGTTCCTTACAATACGAGGAGCACCAAACAACAGGCAGTCATAATCCTGTGAAGCTACAGCCCATGCGTCTCCTTGCTCGACCATATATGCTCCTTGAGCTTCACCTTCTCCTTCCGCCTGCACATAAGGGATTCCCATATAATCAAGCAGTTTTTTAGAGGATTCAAGGATATATGGGGACATTCTGGATGTTCTTATAGCAAATTTTCTTGCTTCTTCAATGTTTCCTGCAGCTTTTGCCTCTTCCCATTTTTCCATTGCTTCTTCTTTAATAGCCCTTCTCTGTTCAATGGTTTTTGCCTTATATTCCGAGCTGTCTCCATCAAAAACATAGATGGGTTTGATTCCTTTGTCAACTATTGATGCAGTTCTATAAAGGATTCCGCTTAAATGGGAGGTTACATTGCCGTTTTGATCCATTAAAGGACTTCCATCT
>CACYXH010000076.1 GCA_902778245.1 uncultured Lachnospiraceae bacterium
GAGCAATAAAAAGGACGGCTTCGAGCTTCAGAGCCAGTTTGTGGAGTATGATACGGAGCCGTTTGTAGAATTGCGCTTCTCTGAGGGAACGGGAGAAGACGCCCAAATCTATACAGTGCGCCGGGTACCCCGCCACGTCCGGCCCCTGAAAAAGGGAACCGGCGTCAAGGACGAAAAAGAGATGGTCTCTCTGACTTTGCCGGACGGTCTGGAATATTCTCAGAATACCAGAGAGACCAATGCAAAACTGGAAGAGATCGTTGGTCTGACGAAGGGCCAGTTTATGCAGGTTGCCATGATCGCGCAGGGGGAGTTTATGGAACTGCTCCGGGCAAGATCGGATGACAAAAAAGTGATTTTCCGGAAACTGTTCCACACGCAGATGTATCAAAATATTGTGGATGAGCTGGGCAGACGCCGGAGGGAAAAACTCTCTGAAATTGCGCAGATCCGGACGGTCTGCCAGACGGAAGTAAGCCATATTTCAGTGCCCGACCACTATGAAAGCCAGGAACCGCTGCTGTCTCTGAAAAAACGGATCCTCTCATCGGACAGGCTTTTGGCACCGGATATGGAGGCGCTGCTGGAAGAATTGAAACGTTTGTGTGACTGGCTGCAGAAAGGAAAACAGGAAGCGCAAAAAGAATATGAAAAGGCCAGAGCGATCCGTGATGAAAAGCGGGACGCGTTTGTCACCGCGCAGAATCTCCAGAAGTTTTTTAAGCAGCTGGAGAGAGCAGAGCAAACCCTGGCGGAATGTGAGCGTGCCAAAGAGGAAATAGAATCTGCCGTCAGATTGCTTGGTCAGATCCATGCGGCATATGAGATCGACGCAGTTTATCAGAGATACGAAGATACAAAAAAAACGGTCGCGGATACGGAAAAGAAATGGAAGGAGCAGCAGGATTCCCTGCCCGTACTGGATCAGGCATATCAGGAAGCGTCAGAGAGGGAAACGGCAGCCAGAGAGCAGCGGGAGCTGGAACTGGAGAACTTCACCAAGGTGTCCGAACGGGTAAAAAAAGCCCTGGAATCATTGGAGCGCATAGAGGAGGCAAAGGCAGATACTGCGGCGAAAAAAGCGGCGCTTAGAAAAACCATAGAAGCGACGGAGGCTGCCCGGAGGAACCTGACTGATCTGGAGCGCAGGGAGATGGAGTGGAGAAAGCAGTCGGAAGAACTTGGCGAAGCAGATAAGCTGCTGGCCCTGTGGAAAGTAAAAAGAGAAGAGGCGGCTGGCATCGCTGCGGATGCGGCCGCCGCGAAAAAGATCCAAAATGACACAAGGCTGCAGCGTCAGAAGGCTCAGAAGGCCCGGCAGGATTACGCGAAGGCCAGAGAGAACTTTGCGAGTAAGAACGCCGAGTATTTGGAAAAGCAGACAGCATTTTTGGATGCGCAGGCCGGTTTTATCGCGAAAGAGAAACTCAGAGAGGGGCAGCCCTGCCCCGTGTGCGGTTCCATAGAGCATCCCCATCCCTGCCGGCTGGCTGGAGAGCATCAGGATCTGACCCGGGAAATGATCGATGCGCTGGCCAGGGAAGTTTCTGCCCTTCAAAAAGAACAGCAGGAAAAATCGGGGATGGCCCAAAGTGCCTGCGAGCTTCAGGCAGAAAAAGAAGCCAATCTGGAAGACGCAGTGGCAAGACTGCGCCTGCGGATGGAGAAGCAGATTTCGGGTGTTCCGCAAAATCTTACCGTAGAAGAAGCAAAGCAGCTGATCATGGCCTGGCAAGAATCCGTAGAGGCAGAGGGGGCAGTTCTTAGGAAGAACTCAGATATTCTGGCCGGCGTCCGGGAGGCGCTGCGTGGCGCACAGGAAGCAAAGCAGGCTTTGAGAGAGTCGGCAGAAGGGGCGGCGCAGAAGGAAACAGAAGCAAAGACTGCTTTGGCGGGCAGCCAGGCGGCGCTGAAGGGCCTGGAGGCGACCAGGGATTATAGGACAAAAGAGGAAGCAAAAGCAGCGTTAGGTGAGGCAAAAAAAGCGAAAGATGAGAAAGATACCGCCTATAACAGCGCGTATACCAATCTCCAGAGGGCTAAGACAGCAAAAGAAAATGCAAAGACCCTGATCTTGCGTTACAGCGGTGAACTTCCAGGACAAAAGGAAGAACTACAGCGAAAGATGAGACGCAGCGTCTCCAGTTAAAAATTGACGCTTACAACCGGAAAAAAGCGGCGGCGGAAAGTATGCGTGACGCTGCCAGGGAAGCCATCGGGAAACAGAAACGCCCGGTGATGGAAGAACTGGAAGCGGAAAAGACCTTGTCAGAGGAAAACCTTTCCCGGATACAGACTGCGCTGGAACAGATCCGGGAAGAGTGCAAGACAGATTCAGGAGTATATGCCGCGTTAGCCCCCAAAATGGAAGAGCGCGGAAGAATAATGGAGGAACATAAAAGGCTGGACGACCTGTATAACCGCCTTGCAGGGAAGGTCACCGGTTCCCGCATGGATATTGAGACATTTGTACAGAGGTACTATCTGGAGCGGATCCTTTATGCGGCGAACGCCAGATTCCGGGAAATGTCCGCAGGACAGTTCGAACTGCGGATGTATGACATGGAAAAGGCTGGCGAGGGTAAGAATCGCGGCCTGGATCTGATGGTTTATTCTACAGTCACCGGAAAAGAGCGGGAAGTCCGCACGCTCTCCGGCGGGGAGTCCTTTATGGCGGCCCTGTCGCTGGCTCTGGGTATGGCGGATCAGATACAGGAGGGGTCCGCCGCCATTCATCTGGACGTAATGTTTATCGATGAGGGCTTTGGCTCACTGGATGAACATTCCAGAAATCAGGCGGTGAAAGTACTGCAGCAGATGGCCAGCGGCTCAAAACTGATCGGCATCATCTCCCATGTATCGGAATTAAAGCAGGAAATGGAAGACCAGCTTATCGTCAGCAAGGATGAGAACGGCAGTCATACCAGATGGCAGATCAGCTGATCTTGTATTCGTGCTTCACATCAAATTTCTTTTCTAATGCATTTAACATAATATTGACAGCAAGGTTCGCCTTTTTCTCTATCTCATAGTGAAGCACCGGAAGGGTGCTTCCGGGAAATTCGGGCGAATGATCCGGGGAGAGGACCATTAGGTTCTCCTCCGGGATTAGCTGACGCAAAGCCAGTCCCAGATAAGTTCCCATAACCAGAATTTTTTGCTTCTTTAAGGCGAGGAAGTCCTCTTCTTTGCATTCGGAGAATAGAAGAAGATGACCGTCCGGAAGCAGACCGGAAATATAATCCTGATAGCGGCGGTTGCAGGGGCGGTCCATGACCAGATAAAAATCATCTCCCAGCTGCTCCCTGGCCCGCAGTGTGAGGGTATCCATATCCGTATAAATCTGATAGAACAGAAAATCATTGATCAGCATATCCAGACAGAGAATGGGAATATAGTAGTCCCCTGCCATATCTTTAAATTCTTTTTCTTCCAGATCAATGGCGATAATACCGTCAAGTCCCCGGATGGGAGGCTGTTTGGCAGCATCCGGATCAGAGGATAAAATGAGACAATTATAATTCAGGCGCCCAAAGCGTTCCACCAGCAGATTCAGCAGCTGCATGATCTCTATGTTGCGGGAGGGCGTATCCTGACACAGCCGATAGGTAATCCCAATAGTATGCGTGCCGCCTGCAGGCAGTCCAAGAGTTTCCTGGTGGGGCATATAATTCAGCAGATTGGCTACCTGCAGCACCTTTTTTCTGGTTGCCTCGCTGATCTTCGCGTCTTTTTTTTCATTTAAAACATAAGAGACGGTGGCGACAGAAACGCCTGCTGCTGCTGCCACATCCCGAACCGTTACTTTTTTAGCCATATTTTTTCTCCTGAGCAAGTTAACAATTTAAGTTAATCATACACGCAGTTTACGAAAATGTCAAATGGAGGAAGATCCGGGTTCCAAATAAAGGAAAATACAGGTTTCTATTGACAAAAATAAGATTTTATGTTATGTTAAGTTAACAAGTTAACTTAACATGTTAAGCAACCGAAAGAGAAAATTATTAAAGGAGGAAAAGGAAATGAAGAGAAACAGAGTGTTGGGATTCATTGTTGGAGCGGCGTTGGCAGCAGGCGCGCTGTCAGGGTGCGGATCGGACAAAGCCAAAGAGACAGAGGCGCAGGCCCAGGCCGGGACACAGCAACAGACAGAGGAAGCGACACAGGGACAGGCCGCAGATACCATCAAGATTACCTTCATGTATCAGGAGGAGGAACTTGGCAGCGCCCAGGCGGCAGCGGGGGAAGTGCTGGAGGAAGCCTCTTATCAGGAATTTGAGCAGATGGAAGATGCCAGCTTTGAAGGATGGTACGAGACGCCCTCTTTCCTTGCGCCCAGCAAGAAGGATCTGACGAAAGATACCTTTACAGAGGACACAGTTTTGTACGGCGATTTCCGGAGTGACAACGTGGCGGAGGATACCAGAAAATGGTTTATTGCAGGAACCGGAAAGGGCAGCTTGAAAAAAAATAACTGGGCATCCGCATTGGATGACGCAGCCAAGGAGACTTTTGAACTGAAACCCACCGGTGAGGCACTGAACGAATTTGCTCTCACCATCGATCTTTACCAGGGAGATCAGTTCCAGATCATTCCGGACTGGTCCTGGACCGACCAGAAGGGGTATGGCACTTTCACGGAAATTGATGAGACACAGATGAAAAATGCCGGCGGACTGGGCGGCAGCGCAGATACCTCCAACGTGGAGGTGTTGGAAGACGGAAATTATACCATCACTCTCACCACAAATCCGGAGAACAAAGCTCAGGATACGCTGATCATTGTGCGTAACTCTGATCCCCTTGCCGCAGCGCAGCAGGAAGAGACAGATGCCTTTGTTCCCTCCGAAGATACCACAGTCATTGTCAAGGGAAGCTGGGTGGAAGACTGGTCTGATCTTAAGGAACTGACCAGAGAAGGCGATAGCAATGTTTATGAAATTGAAATAGAACTGGCGGCAGACACAGAGCTTTGCTTTTCCGTATTTGAAGCAGGGGAGGATACCGGCATCGTGTTGAAAGAAGAGAATGTGGCTGACGATGATTCAAAGGCGCTGCTTGCCGAGAATGGAAGCAACATTCAGGTGCGAGAGGACGGCAGCTACACATTTACGGTAGATCTGGATGCCATGAGTGTATCCATTCTGAAAAAATAAAAGAAGATAGGAGAAACAGTATGAATCGATACGCACTGCAGCATATCCCTGATTCTGCTTACTGCTTTCCTGTCTCGGAACATGAGATGGGGCTTCGGCTGCGCACCGCAAAGAACGACTTGACTCAGGTGTGGGTGATCTACGAGAGCAAATATCGCTTCGGGCAGGTACAGAAGAAGGAAGCAATGAAAAAAACACTGTCGGGGGAACTGTTTGACTATTATACGCTGCGGCTTAACCTGCAGGATACCAGACTATCTTATGTTTTTTATCTGTTCGACGGAGAAAATTATTATTATTTTTCAGAGGACGGAGTGACAGAGTCCTATGACTTTACCCATGGGTATTACAATTTTTTCCAGTACCCCTACATCAACCGCGCAGATCTGCCGAAAAAAGTAGAATGGCTGGAGAGAGCGGCTTTCTATCAGATTTTTGTGGACCGGTTCTGCATCGGCGATCAACGCAAGGACGCCTCCTACGTCAATCTTGCGTGGGGTGAGATCCCTGATCCAAAGAGCTTTGCCGGAGGGGATCTGCGAGGGATCATCCAGAAACTGGATTATATTAAGGATCTGGGCTGCAGCGCTCTTTATCTGACCCCGATCTTCCAGTCAGTTTCAAACCACAAGTATGATATCAGCGACTATTTCCGCATCGATCCTCAATTTGGCAGTGAGGAAGATCTAAAAGACCTGGTGGATCAGGCCCACCGCAGAGGAATGCGGGTGGTGCTGGATGCGGTATTTAATCATTGCAGCGAGGATATTTCCTTTTTTCAGGATGTGAAGGAGAAAGGAAAGGCATCCCCCTATTATAATTGGTTTGTGATCGACGGGGAGTATCCGGTGAAAGAGCCGTGCAACTATGAAGTGTTTGCGGACTGTGATTATATGCCAAAGCTGGACACCTCTGATTCCCAGGTGCAGGATTATCTCATATCCGTTGCGGTCCATTACATACAGGAATATGATATAGATGGATGGCGCCTGGATGTTTCGGACGAAGTCAGCCACGATTTCTGGAGGCGCTTTCGAAAGGAAGTAAAGAGGGCGAAATCCGATGCGGTGATCATCGGGGAAAACTGGCATGACGCGTCCAATTATCTGCGGGGAGACCAGTATGACAGCATTATGAACTATGCGTTCACCAAATGCTGCCTGGATTATTTTGCTTATGATAAACTCAGCGCTGAGCAGGCATCCAACCGCCTGAATGAATTGCTGGCGCGAAACACCGATACGGTAAACGATATGATGCTGAACCTGCTGGACAGCCACGATACGGATCGTTTCCTGAGCGAAGTGAACGGCAACGAAGAAAAACTCCAGGCGGCCCTGTGCCTGCTGTATCTGTTCCCCGGAGAACCCTGTATTTTTTATGGAACGGAAATTTTGACGCCGGGGGGCTATGATCCGGATTGCAGACGCTGTATGGACTGGGAGAGAGCAGACGGAATGAAGGACTCGAAGTTGTTTCGCTTGCTGCGGCAGTTGTCACAGTTGCGCAGCAGGTACGCCCTGACTGCTGAAGGAACCCGTATTACGTCTTCCGCGGACGGAAAGATCTTGGAATTGTCCCGCAAGGGAGAAGGATATGAGATCTGCCTTTACATAAACCAGAGCGGTCTGGATGGCGTATCAGGAACGGTATCGGTTGCTCCGGGAACATTCCGGCTATTTTTAAACGGAGGTGAAATATTATGTTGAGAAAAAAACAGGTTTTGTGCGGGATATTAGCGGTTATCATGGGAGTTTCCATGACAGGCTGCGGAAGTTCCGGTGAGAAGTCAGAGACAGAAAAGAAAGCGGATGAGGTGAAAGCTTCCGGCGGGGAGGAGATGATCGTCCTTCGTATCCTGGAGAATGACACCGCAAAGTCTGAAGGGTATCTGGATGAACTGCTGGAGGCATTCAACAAGGAGTATGAGGGTCAGATCCAGGCGGTGGACGCAAATATGGAGGAGTACAGCAATCTGGCGGAAAACGGACCTTACGGGTATGGTCCGGACGTGATCTATCAGGCGAATGATAAGCTGATGACTTACGCGGAGGACAAGCATATTCTGGCACTGAACAAAGAGGACTATGACTGCCGGGAATATATTCCCCAGGAAGCATGGGACGCCTTTACCATGACGATCGACGGGACGCAATATCTTTGCGGTATCCCTGTAAATGTACAGGAACCGATGCTGTTTTACCGCAAGGATCTTCTTCCGGAAAATTGGGAACAGGAATGGGATCAGGACGGCAATCAGGTTCCGGATTTTCTGGAAAACTGGAATGACCTGTATGCCTACTCAAAATCCATTGTAGAGGAAAGCGGAAATTCCAAATGGGGCTTGGTGGCTCCCTGCAATGATCTGTACATGTCAGCAGGCTTTCTGTTCTCCTATGGAGCCTATGTCTTTGGGGAAGATACGAAGGATATAGGGCTTGCAGCGGGAGACGCGGCAACGGGCATGATGGCGCTGCGGCAGTTTGCCGGCATTATGAATGAGGAGTGTATCGATGATTCCATCAAGCAGAGCCGTTATTCCAAGGTGGCGGACGGTACATATTTTTGCTCTATTTCCACGCCGGATACCTACGTTCTGTTCCATGACCGGCTGGCAAAAATCTATGAAGAGGAAGGGATAAGCCAGGCGGAGGCGGATCAGAAAGCCGCGGAAAATATTGGAATGGTGGAGCTGCCAAGGCTGTTGCCCGCAAAGGGAGATCTGTCCGTTCCCAGTGCGGACATGGAAGAGAAGGAGTGGGTTTCCAATGTTGTGATGGGCGGGGTGAACGGATACGGGATCAGCGCCTACACAAAGCATCGGGAGGCGTGCGTAACCTTTGTAAATTTTGCCACCGGCTATGATCTTGTAAAGAAAAGAGCCGAAATATTGGGAATCGCCCCCACCAGGTCCGATGTGGCCTCAGACATCGGCGGCGTATCCGGCATGATCTTTGAAAGCCTGAATGAGGGCCATATTTACCTGATGCCTTCTGTGAAAGCGGTAGACCAGATCTGGGATCCGATGCAGACGCTGCTGAGTGATGTGGCGAAAGACGCTTTCCGGGAACGAAACGGGGAGACGGTGAAGTACCCGGATCAGGATGCAATGCAGGCGGCCTTGGAAAAAGTTTCCAAGAATATTTATGACGCGATTTACACTTTGGCACAGTGAGGAGATACGCTATGAAGAAGAGAAAACTACCATTCTGGTGTTCCTGTGTTGTGATGGGATCCGGACAGCTGATGTACCGGCAATGGATCAAGGGATTGCTGTATCTCGGATGTCTGGCGTTATACCTGTACTATCTGTTCACCTCCGGTATCACGGATATCATTGGCTTTTTTACTCTGGGAACCGTGGAAGGAGATCCATGGCTTGGAATTCAGGGAGATGATTCTATTCTGATGCTGCTGAGGGGGATCATGGCTCTTCTGGTTACCGCAGGGGCTGTGGGGCTGCACATCCTGAATATCCGGGACGTGGCGGCCATGGAAGATGCGCTGGCCAGGGAAAAAACACTTCCTGGTTTCAGGGAGATCATGCGCCGCTTTGTGGATAGAAAATTCTATGTGGTGGCATTATTTCTTCCCATCGTGGGAGTGCTGATATTTAACGTGCTGCCCATTCTGTTTATGACACTGATCGCTTTCACCAACTACGGCGGAGATATTGTGCCGCCCAAGCTGGTGGACTGGATCGGATTTGATAATTTCCGGAGAATCTTTCAGCTCTCAGAAGTAAAGAGTACTTTCCTGCGGATATTGGGCTGGAACCTGTTGTGGGCTTTTACAGCCACATTTCTCAGCTATTTTGGCGGGCTGCTTCTGGCGCTGCTTCTGAACAAAAAATGTGTCAGAGGGAAAGCATTCTGGCGCGCCTTTCCGATCATTGCCTACGCCGTACCCGGATTTATCACACTGCTGGGCTTTAAGTTCATGTTCTCCTACGGGGGTCCTATTAACCACTACATCACTGCCGCAGGGGGGAACGCCATAGGATTTTTGGATATTGACGCGGGATGGAAGGCACGATTGATCGGACTTCTGGTAAACACCTGGATCTCTGTTCCTACCTCTATGCTTCTGGCTACCGGGATGCTGTCTAATATGAGGGCGGATCTGTACGAGGCGGCCAGCCTGGACGGGGCGGGCCGATGGAAACAGTTTACCAAACTGACCCTGCCGTTTGTGATTTTCTCCACCACCCCGACACTGATCACCAGCTTCGTGGGAAATTTCAACAATTTTGGTGTGTTCTATTTCCTGAGAGGCGGCCTGTATCTGGATGGATATTTCCTGGCCAGCGATACGGATCTTCTGATCAACTGGCTGTACAATCTGTCCATCGACAATAATTACTACGGAATAGGAGCAGCGGTCAGCCTGATTATTTTTGTGATCACATCCATTTTCTCGCTGTACGCTTATGTGAACTCCTCAGCATTTAAGAAGGAGGATACCTATCGATGAAAACGAAAAAACGCAGATGGACGCCAAGATGGAAAAACGTTCCGGAAGTTGCCGGAACCTATGTTATTTTGATCGCAGTGTGTTTTATTTTCTTTTTCCCTGTACTCTGGCTGGTGCTGGCTTCCTTTTCCTCCTCGGGAGCTATCTATGATTTTGACGGATTTTTCCCGGCGGGCTACAGCCTGCTGACCTATCAGAAATTGTTTACAGACACACAGATGTACGATTATCCCAGCTGGCTGCGCAATACGCTGTTTGTATCTGTGTTCTCCTGTGCGCTGTCCACGCTTCTGGTGATTTTGACGGCTTATACCATGAGCAGATTCCGCTTCCGTATGCGCAAGCCTCTGATGAAAACAACGCTGATCTTAAGCATGTTTCCCAGCTTCATGGGGATGACGGCGGTGTATCTGATCATGATCAATTTTAACCTGATTAATAATCTGTGGAGTCTGATCCTTGTATATTCTGCGGGAGCCCCCATGGGGTATCTGGTGCAGAAAGGATACTTCGATACCATCAGCAATACGATCTATGAGGCGGCGAGAATCGATGGAGCCAGCAATCCTCAGGTGTTTACCAGGATCACGCTGCCCATATCCAAGCCCATTCTGGTCTATACGGCGCTGACCTCGTTTGCGTGGCCCTGGAGTGATTTCATCCTCCCGAATATGCTTCTGAAAAACAGGGATCTGTGGACGGTGGCGGTGGGACTTACCCACCTGGGAGAAACAGAATTTTCAAGATTTGCCGCAGGTGCGATCTTCATCGCCGTTCCGATCGTCATTCTGTACTTCTCACTGTCAAGATTTCTGATCACAGGAGTCTCGGAGGGGGCGGTGAAAGAGTAGACTTAAGGCAGTTCCACTAAATATTGACAATGGCTTCCATTATATCTATGTGTACGGCTATGCATGGACACCTGTCCGGCCAGGGGCGGACAAAGTCCGACTCAGACGGATAGATGTCCAGTGCATCGTCCGAACACAGGATATATGGAAGCTAAGTCAATATAGTGAAACTGCCTTTACAGAATCTCCGCTGACACGATGCCGGTGATGGAATGGATGCGTGTCAGCAGCATATCGTGATTTACATTTTTGTTTGGGCGGAGGGTCAGCTGCGCCGAGTAGGAGGCTTCCTCCGAGTTGTCGATGCTGGTTACCTGCAGATTGGTGATGGTCATGCGCAGATCTTTGCAGTACCGCAATACCTTGTCCAGGGCTACCGTGTGATCGTAGGTGAGCAGGATCTGGATGGAGGGCTCCCGGCGGATGCGGCTGCCGGTATTGGCAAAGCACACTTCAACCAGAAGGATCAGACCGGAGGCAAGAATGCCTCCTTCGTAGAATCCTGCTCCTATGGCGAGTCCGGCGATACCGGCCGCCCAAAGCCCGGCGGCGGTGGTAAGTCCCTTAACGGTCTGTTTCTTTGTCACAATAATGGTTCCGGCGCCGATGAAACCAAGGCCGGTAATGACCTGGGCTCCGATACGGGAGATATCCGCGGGATACTGCAGCTCCAGGTAAATATAATGTCCGGTGAGGGAAGCTACGCAGGCTCCGATGCATACCAGCATATGAGTGCGAAATCCCGCCGGGCGGTTTTTGTAGGAACGCTCCAGACCGATGAGAGCGCCGCAGAGGGTCGCCAGCAGCATTCGGACCAGAGTGGATAAAAAGTTAATGTCGCGAAGTCCATTAAATATGGGAAGCATAGAATCCTCCTTTGTGTAATTATGCGATCAGCTCCTGAATCGAATAGACGCAGGGCAGTTTGGCGATGGAAGAGAGCATCTCGGAATGAGATGCATTATTTTTGCCCAGTTTCATGGTAAAGATGGCGGAGGGGTGCTTATTTACTCCGTCTCCGTGGGTTCTCTCCATGTCAATCTCGTAGATCTGCGCGTTCCTGGCGCGGATGATTTTCGAGATATAACTAACGTCTTCCATGGCCGTAAATTCCACGAAGACCGTCATTCCCCGAACCCGCCGCTTAAAGGTCATTTCTTCCGGCGGCATCAGATCCAGAATAAAAATGATCAGAAAAACGGAGATAACAACGACTTCATAAAAACCGGCTCCGGCAGCCATACCCATACAGACAGAGGCAAAGAGCCCGGTAGCTGTGGTGAGCCCTTCTTTTTGCTGGTGAGCCACTGTAATGATGGTGCCTGCGGCCAGAAAACCGATACCGCTGATCACCTGGGCAGCATAGCGCGTCACATCGATATGTTCCCCCACAATGGCCACGATATCCGCCCATTGTCCGTTTAGCATCTCATAGTCATACATTCCGATCAATATGGTCATGGCTGCTCCGATACTGGTGAGCATATGGGTGCGGATCCCGGCGGCTCTCTGCTTGCGGGAGCGGCCGGCGCCGATCAGACCGCCGGCCAGCGCTGCCAGCATCAGGCGCAGCACCACGGAGCCAAAGGTAAATTCTTTCAGATATTCCAAAACAGCAGACATGTGAAACCCCTCTCTGTAAA
>CACYXH010000077.1 GCA_902778245.1 uncultured Lachnospiraceae bacterium
AGCATTCATACTATAGTAAAGATCAAAAGAACTATCCCGGAATGTCGTTCGGAATGAGCAGCGTCAAAGTAAATAATAAAACGGTGGTGGTAGCGGTCTACCGGGGAACTGTGAACAACAAAGATGTGGCTACGGACATCAGTTCTCAGTTTGGCGATGGATTTCAGACGGCAGGAAAAAATGGAAAGGCCAGACTGGAAAAATATCTCAGAGACCATAAGCTGACCAAGAAGAACACCATACTCTATCTGGTAGGACACAGTTATGGGGCGGCTGCGGCGTGTCAGGTCGCGTTGAACTGTAATGATCTGGCGGCAAAGACGTCTACTTTTGTTTATTTATATGCCACACCGAACAATTATGTGAACGGCACCTCAACAACGGATCATTACAATATTTATAATTATATCAATGTAGACGACGGGGTTCCTTATGTTCCAAAACGGATCGACTGTGGAAAGCGGGGCAATATTATCTCCTATGATTATGGAAAGCAAATGAATGTTCCATCCGGAGCCTCCCGAAAAACACGTTTTGAATTGGGCTATTATCTGCTGCGCGGCAAAATGTTTTCTAATGACAAGAGCTTGTGGAGGGATCATCTCACTTACAATTACATGGCGTTTTTATTGTCCGATCTTTCCACTGAGGAAATTCTGGCGCATTTTTCTGTTGTGCCTAAAATGAGTTCTGTAAAGAGTAATAAGGCCGAAACGGCTGTCATCAGATGGGAAAAGACCGGAAATCCGGATGGATATGAAATCTATATGGCAGGTTCCAAGAAGGGAACCTATAAAAACATTGCCACAATAAAAGGAAAGGGCAATCTGTCTTATACGAAAACCGGTCTTACCGGAGGGAAAAAGTACTATTTCAAAGTGTGCGCCTATTATCAGATCGGCAACCGAAAGATCCGGACGGCGCAATCTGCTGCCGGGAGCGTTACGGTAAAGAAGCAAAAGATAACCGTGAAACTCAATAAGAAAAGCTTGAAATTGAAAGTCGGCGCGAAAGCCTCATTGAAGGCGACGAAAACCGGGACAAAAAAACCTCTGAAGTGGAGCAGCTCGGACAAAAGGATCGCAACCGTCAGTCAGAAAGGAGAAATTACCGGAAAGAAGGCGGGAACCGCCACGATCACGGCAAAGGTGGGGAAAGTGAAAGCAAAGTGTAAAGTTACGGTAGAGAATAACAATGACTGGAAGAAGCTTTACGGGGATTTCCTTGCCATTGATCTGCATCAGGATCAGTGGACGTACCGGGTGGGCGAGTTTGCATTGTATGATCTGAATAAGGACGGTGTTCCGGAACTATTTACCCATGGCGGCGGGCGGATGGATTATACGAAAATATTCACGGTCAGGAAAGGTAAAGTGGCCTGTGTGGGTTGGTCTACCAATTATACGATATATTCCAATAATATGGTTCTGGCATATTTTAATGCAGGGGCAGGATATGGGCTATATTCCTATTATAGTGTGAAGAGCAGTCTGAACTTTGACCTGAAATATCGCTATGCCGATTGGTTTTTTGAAAGTGTTTACAGAGAGGGAGAAAAAGCATCAGAGAAAACAGCTCCCGCAGTCACAGAGGATTCTGTAAGAGCAAAGGTTCAAAAGCTGATGGGAACGGCCAAAACTGTTACTGTGAATTATTATAGTAATACTGCGGATAACCGGAAGAAATATATAAAATAATTTGCTAAGTATATGAAGGGGCATTTGAAAATGAAAAAAAGAAGAGTCTACAGGGGAGCTTTGCTGCTGTTACTTTTTTGCTGCATGGTATTTAGCTCTACCACGGCTAATGCGTCTGCGAAGACAACCTACAAAAAAGCAGTAAGTTATTACAAAAAAGGAAAATACAAATCTGCTCAAAAATATTTCAACAAACTTCCGCAAAAAGCAAATGAAGCATGCGTGAAAAAAATGTCTTCCAAGATGAAGAAGGCATATCGGAAAATTGTGAAGAAATACAATCTTACTTCAACCCTGGGGAATAAACCATATCTATATGGCTACTATCTGACGGATATTGATAAGGATAAAAAACCGGAATTACTGGTAAGCTATGCGGAATATGAGACTATGGAGTCTTCAATGAAGACGGTTGTATATACCTTCAAAAATGGTAAAGCAAAGAAGGTGGGGAGCTTTTACAGCTGGAGCTTCAATTTTTATTATGATCCCCGGGGGAATGGGATGACGATTATGTATGCCCGCCAGGGCGGGGAAGAGATTTATGGCATGAAACTTTCCGGCGGAACGCTGACGAAAACGAAAAGCTGGGGAACCAGATGGCATGCATCGGCCAGTGATCCTTACACCGCTATACCATATTCCCTGGACAATCATGTTACGGTCGAGATAAAAAATGGTTCTTACCAAAAAGTGGTAGATTTATCACCGCTGAAATATAAGAGTCTGTAAATACAAAGTGACAGCCCGAATGTTTCTAAATATAATTTGAGAATAATATTGCAAATAATAACAAATTTAGATATAATGAAGATGCTCCATGTGAGTGGAAGCACTGCAATAGCGGAAGGCGGTTGGCTATCACACCTGTAAAAAGGAGGTGATACTTATGCGAATTACAATACATATTGGTAATTTTACTGTTACCATAACTGTAAAACGCAACAACCGCCACTCGGCCAAGTGACGGTTGTTTCATACATAAAATAACCTATAATGGAAGCCAACCGCTTTTCGCAGTGCTTCTTTCTTTATTATAGAACGGATATAGCATGGAGTCAAGGCGTTTTGATAAAATGGAAACAATAAAAAGGAGTGAGTCACGGTATGACATTACAGGAGATGCGAGAGCGCAAAAGAACATTGGGCTATAGTAACGCAAGACTTGCGGATATTTCCGGGGTTCCACTGGGCACCGTACAGAAGATTATGAGCGGAAAGACCGAAAATCCCGGACGCAAGACGTTGGAATCCCTGGAAAAAGCCCTGTCCGGGGAGATGAAGCAGGAGACGGACGATGCTTTTTCTACAGGAGAGCCTTCTTTACTGAGAGAAGCTGCCGCTGCATACGGGACTGCTTTGCGGAAATATACGATAGAAGATATCTATGCACTGCCGGACGGAGTGAGGGCGGAATTAATTGATGGCCGGTTATACTATATGGCCAGCCCCACCAGGACGCATCAGAAGATTGCGGGGGAGATGTACTTGGCGGTGGCAAACTATATCAAAGCCCACGGGGGCAGGTGTGAGGTTTACATTCCGCCTTTCGCGGTTTTCTTAAACGCGGATGACACGATTTATGTGGAGCCGGATCTGTCGGTCATCTGCGATCCGGACAAGCTGGATGACCGGGGATGCAACGGCGCCCCGGACTGGATCGTGGAGGTGGTATTGCCCTCATCACAGAAGATGGATTATTGTATAAAACTATTTAAATACAGGGCTGCCGGAGTCAGGGAATACTGGATCATCGATCCGCAAAAGAGAGTTGTTATGGTATATCTGTTCGGGAAGGGGGAAGAGGAAGGGACCATGTATTCCTTTGAGGAGGAAATTCCCTGCTCAATCTATCCTGATCTGAAAATAAAACCTGCGTCACTCCTCTGGGAGGAGTAAAACGAACCCCAAATTATTCATAGAAAATTTAGAAATATCCCCATTTCTTTAGATGCCAATCTAATATCGCTATGCTATACTTATGATGCTACGCTTAAATCATCCTATTCCATGTAGAGGGGATAATCAACCATGAAACTGAAAACGAGGCTGAAGATAGCCTTTTGTGCCGTTATTCTGGTGCCCATCTTCCTGTTTGGCGCTGCAATCTGGGGCTTTAGCCGGTATCAGATCCGAGCCATCGAAAAGAGCAGCGGCATCAATTTTTCTCTGGAGAATCTGGTAAATTCAGTGCAGACCATCAGTCAGTCTACAGAAGAACTGTGTAAGCGGATGCGGGAGACGGCCCGGACAGATCCGGATCGCTTTCTCAATTTTTCTTATCTGCAGGAGTTAAATGAGGAACTATCTTCCAAATATTCCTATCTGCTGATGAGAAAGGACGGAGAAATCTATTACAAGGGAATCCCCGGAGATGTAGAGAAACTGTTTCGGAAACTTCCGGAGTTTGGTGAGAGCATTTCCGGCGCTGATGCGGGAACCTACATCGGGCAGGATATTAAAGCTCTGGTAAAACAGGTGGATCTGACATTTTCCGATGATTCCATGGCCAGCGTCTTTATCATTACCTCCGCGTCAGCGGTGATGCCCCAGATGAGGACACTGCTAATTGATATACTGATCGTGATCATTGTGGTTCTGGTGATAACGGCAATTGTTATGACGGTTTGGATATACACCGGGATTAATAATCCGTTGAAAAAACTCCGGGAAGCCGCGCGCCGGATCACGCAGGGAGATCTGGATTTTACCCTGGAGCCTGAGGGCGATGATGAGATCAGCGATCTTTGCCGTGATTTTGAGGCCATGAGAAAGCGTCTGAAGGAATCGGAAGAAGAGAAAGAACGCTACGATAACGAAAATAAAGAACTGATCAGCAATATTTCCCACGATCTGAAAACGCCTATTACCACAGTGAAAGGTTATGTGGAGGGCATTATGGACGGTGTGGCGGACACTCCGCAGAAAATGGACCGCTATATTAAGACCATTTATAATAAAGCCAATGACATGGATCGACTGATCAACGAGCTGACTTTTTACTCCAAGATCGACACGAACCGAATTCCATATACCTTTAATAAGATCAATGTGGCGGAGTACTTTGATGATTGTGCTGAGGAGGTCTGTCTGGATCTGGAGGAACGGAATATCCGGTTTACCTATTTAAATCAGGTTGATAAGAATACCGTGATCATTGCGGATGCGGAGCAGATGAAGCGGGTGATCAATAATATCATAGGAAATTCCATAAAATATATTGATAAGCCCCGGGGTAAGATCGAGCTGCGGATTTTGGATGCCGGAGATTTCATTCAGGTGGAATTGGAGGATAACGGAAAGGGAATCGAGGCAAAGAATCTGCCTAACATTTTCGACCGTTTTTACCGGACTGACGCGTCCCGAAATTCTTCTCAGGGGGGCAGCGGTATCGGGTTGTCTATTGTCCGGAAAATTATTGAGGATCACGGCGGAAAAATATGGGCCAGCAGTAAGCTGGGCAGGGGAACTACCATATCCTTTGTGATCAGAAAGTATCAGGAGGTGCCTGTATGAGCAGGATATTGATTATTGAAGATGAGGTCAGCATCGCTGATCTTGAGAAAGACTATCTGGAACTGAGCGGATTTGAAGTGGAGATTGAAAATACGGGAGATCGGGGGCTGGAGCGTGCTCTGAATGAGGAATTTGACTTGCTGATCCTGGATCTGATGCTTCCGCAGGTCAGCGGCTTTGATATCTGCAGGCAGGTTCGGGATCAAAAGAATACGCCTATCATCATGGTATCTGCGAAGAAGGATGACATTGACAAGATCCGAGGTCTGGGAATGGGAGCAGACGATTATATGACAAAGCCCTTCAGCCCCAGCGAACTAGTGGCACGTGTAAAAGCTCACCTGGCCAGGTATGAGCGACTGGTAAATATTAACACACCGGCGAACGATATCGTTGAGATCCGGGGGCTGAAGATTGACAAGACCGCCCGCAGAGTCTGGGTGGACGGCGTAGAAAAGACGTTTACAACGAAGGAGTTTGATCTTCTGACCTTCCTTGCCCAGAATCCGAATCACGTGTTTACCAAGGACGAGTTGTTTAAGGAGATCTGGGATATGGAATCCATCGGAGACATTGCCACGGTGACCGTCCACATCAAGAAGATCAGGGAAAAGATCGAAGTCAGCACATCAAAACCCCAGTATATTGAAACGATCTGGGGGGTCGGGTATCGGTTTAAATTGTAGATGGATGCAAGCTGGAAGGCAAAGATATGACTGGAATGTGGAATAGAGAAGGATTAATTCGCATGACAATATTATATGAAGATTCCCAGATTTTGGTGTGTTACAAGGAAGCCGGACTTCCCGTTCAAAGTGCCCGGGTCGGTGTGAAAGATTTGGTAAGTATAGTAAAGAATTATCTCTGGGAGCGGAATGGACAGAGAGAAGAACCATATCTTGGGGTGATCCACCGCTTGGATCAGCCAGTGGAAGGGGTTCTGGTATTTGCAAAAACGCCAAAAGCTGCCCGGGAACTGAGCGCCCAGGTATCGGACGGAAGGATGAAAAAAATCTACCATGCCGTAGTGTGGGAACCTGCGGAAAAGTATAATACCAAAGAAGGAACTTTGGCGGATCATCTTCTTACCGATAAAAAAACCAACAGCGCCAGGGTAGTCCCTGAGGGCAGCAAAGGCGCAAAGCAGGCCAGGTTGGACTATCGGATCCTGAACAACATTTCAGTATCGCCCGCCCCATCGCTCCGGGGACCGGAAAAGAATGATTCTCTGATTCTTGTAGAAATCCATTTGCACACAGGCCGTCATCACCAGATCCGCGTGCAGATGGCCAATGCGGGCATGCCCCTGTGCGGCGACCGGAAATACGGGCATCCCGGCGAGACCGGCCAGCTGGCTCTCTGCGCAGTATCGCTGGAGCTGCTCCACCCGGCCACCGGTAAACCGATGCAGTTTCACTGCACCCCCCAGGGCGGATATTTTGGGTTGTTCACAGAAAACTATTATGGTAGAATATGAGCGAGCGAGAGCGTGTTTGCGAGAGGAAGGTATAGCCCCCCGCGAGCGTATTATAGATGAAAAGTTTCAGAGGAGAATCGAAATGCAGCCCAAAAAAGAGTTGAAGATCCTGCTGGCTGAGAGCTTCAAGGAGCTGGTTCTGGAAAAGCTGGTGGAGAAGATCACAATCAAAGAAATCACGGACAGGGCGGGGGTGACTCGCGTCACCTTTTATAATCATTTTCAGGATAAATATGAGCTGCTGGAATGGATCTGCCGGGAGGAACTGGTCAATCCCATCCGTATTCTGCTCTGGAATGGGATGGAGAAGGAAGCCATCACATTTATGTTTACAAGTATACTAAAGAACCGGGAGTTTTACAGTCATGTGGTAAAGCTGGAGGGCCAGAATTCCTTTGAGAGCATTGTGAAGAACTGTTTCACAGAGGCTCTGGTAGAGTACATAACCGGTCATGCCGACAGTGAAAAACGAAAGTATAAGGAGATGCGGCCGGAGTGGCTGGCTGAATTCTATTCCCAGGGAATGTCTTTTGTGCTGATTTCCTGGATCAAAGGCGGAATGGTGGAAGAGCCGGCGGAAATGGTGGAAATGTATGAGTTTATCGCCAGTCATTCTATGGTTGATCTGCCAAAAGAACTGTAAATTACAGGGCATTAATAATGTATAACAGAAAACGACAAATAGATCAAAGTGTCGTTTTGCGGGGTACACCTTGAAAAGATTGAATATTTTCATATTCAGTCTTTTTTTATATTCTGTATTATGCTAAACCGAGAAGATTATAAACAAGGAGTGTGGAGTCTAGAATGAAGAAATTTGGGGAAATCATAGTAAAGCTGCGCATACCGATCCTGATCGCGGCCGTCGTGCTTTTGATCCCGTCCGCTTTGGGATATTTCAATACCAGGGTAAACTATGATATTCTTTCCTATCTGCCGGGAGAGATCGAGACGATGAAAGGACAGGATGTTCTGGTAGATGAGTTTGGAACAGGAGCTTTCACCATGGTAATTGTTGAGGGCATGGAATTTAAGGATGTATCCAAACTGAAAGCACAGATGGAAGAAGTGGATCATGTAAAATCCATTATCTGGTACGACACATTTGCAGACATCTCCATTCCGGTGGATCTGCTTCCGGATAAGGTGAAAAACGCTTTTCTGAAAGACGACTGCACGGTGATGGCGGTTATCTTTGACACGACGATGTCTGCGGATGAGACCATGGACGCTATCAAGGAACTAAGAAAGCTGGCGGATAAGCAGTGTTTCATCAGCGGTATGACTGCAGTGGTAACGGATACAAAAGATCTGTCGGAGGCGGAGGCGCCAATTTACGTTGCGCTGGCGGTGCTGCTCTGTGCTATCGTGCTGGCCTTGACCATGGACTCCTTCCTGATACCGGTATTTTTCCTTCTGAGTATCGGGATGGCGATTGTGTATAACCTGGGTACGAATATATTCATGGGACAAATTTCTTATATCACGAAAGCCCTTGCGGCGGTGCTGCAGCTTGGCGTGACCCTGGACTACTCCATTTTCCTGTGGCACAGCTACGAGGAACAGAAGGAGCGGTTCCCGGAGGATAAAAAGAAGGCTATGGCCAGGGCCATCACATACACCCTGACCTCAGTGGTGGGAAGTTCCATCACCACCATTGCCGGATTTATTGCTCTATGCTTTATGAGCTTTACCCTGGGTCTTGATCTGGGTATCGTTATGGCGAAGGGCGTGGTCTTTGGAGTGGTGGGATGTGTGACCATACTGCCCTCTATGATCCTGGTATTTGACAGAGCCATCGAGAAGACAAGGCACCGTCCGCTGCTTGGCAATTTTAAGCAGATCCCCCGCTTCGTGCAAAAATTTTATCCATTGATCCTGGTGGTGTTTACGGTAATCTGGATTCCGGCCATCAAAGGCTATAATAATACGGAGGTTTACTACAATCTGGACACTACGCTGCCGGAGGATCTGCCCAGTATCCAGGCAAACAATAAACTGGAAAAAGAGTTCCAGATGAACGCCACCCACATGCTTCTGGTAGACAGAGATCTGGACACGAAAACCGTTGAAAAAATGGTGAGCGAGATGAAAGAGGTAGACGGGGTCAAGACCGTCATCGGCATTGACGCTATGCTGGGCTCTGAGATCCCCCGAGAACTGATTCCGAAAAAAGCTCTTGAGATGCTGGAGAATGAGAACTATGAGCTGATGCTGGTCACCAATGAATACAAGGTGGCAACGGATGAAGTAAATGCGGAGTGCGAAGCGCTGAACAATATTTTGAAAAAATACGATCCTAATGGCATGTTGGTGGGTGAAGCTCCCTGTACCAAGGATCTGATCGAGATCACGAATCACGATTTTAACACCGTAACCTCGGTTTCTGTAGGAATCATCCTGGTGATCATCCTGCTGGTATTCCGATCCTTAAGCCTTCCCGTGATCCTGGTGGCGGTGATCGAGTTTGCCATCTACATCAATATGGGTATTCCCTATTATGCCGGGACATCGCTTCCATTCATCGCGTCCATCGTGATCGGCACCATTCAGCTTGGTTCCACCGTGGACTACGCAATATTGATGACAAGCCGATACAAAGCAGAACGTCATGCTGGAAAATCCAGAAAAGAAGCGATCGAAATTGCCCACAGCGCATCCATACCGTCGATCCTGGTAAGCGCATTCAGCTTTTTCGCGGCAACCTTCGGCGTGGGACTTTATTCAGAAATTGATATGATCAGCTCTCTTTGTACCTTGCTGGCCAGAGGAGCGCTGATCAGTATGGTAGTGGTTATTTTCGTTCTGCCGTCCATGTTCCTGCTGCTGGATCGTGTGATCATCTACACCAGCAGGGGATTTCGGCCTAAGAAGAATAAGTGAGATAAATAGAGGAGGTTAGATTCATGAAAGGATTGTATCAGAACGCGTTCCGCAAACTTGTGGCCGCGGGTATGGCGGTAGGAATGGTGCTTGGCTGTGCGGGCATGGCCGGTGCGGAGAGTGCTCCATCGAAAGAAGAAACGGTTTATATTTTCACCGATGCTTCCGGTAATCAGACAAAAGTGCTGGTCAGCGACTGGCTGAAAAATTCAGATAACGAATCAGAGATCAAGGACGCTACCACTCTGAAAGACGTCACAAATGTAAAGGGTGACGAGACCTACAGCCAGGGCAGCGGAGATGAAATTATCTGGAACAGCGACGGCAATGACATATATTATCAGGGAACCACCGACAAGGAAACTCCCATCAGTGTAAAAATTACTTACACTCTGGACGGAAAAGAGATTTCTCCCCAGGAACTGGCTGGCAAGAGCGGAAAAGTAGTGATTCGTTACGATTATACTAACAATGAGACGGTTACCGCAAAAGTGGGAGATGAAGAAGAGGAGATCAATGTACCGTTCACAGTACTGTCCGGTATGTTGTTCTTTCCGGGACTTCAGGACAGTTTGAAGCTGGATGAAGCGAAAGACCAGGTAGATGATAAATTAGAAGAAAACGATTCTGACATTGACCTGGATCTGGATATTGACATCCCGGATTATGTAGAAGTCACCATGGATGCGGAAAACTTTGCCATGGATATGTCTATGTCGTTGGTGATGAACAATCTTCTGGATGAACTGGATATTGATGATAAAGGCGTACTGGACGATCTGAAAGGCAGTATGGATGAACTGACTGACGCGGCTCAGCAGCTGGTGGACGGTACGGATGAGCTGGCGGAAGGAATCGGAGAATTGTATGACAAGACCCCGGAATTGAAAGGCGGCGTTCAGGAACTGAAAGACGGTATCGTGGAATATACAGACGGCGTTTCTTCCGTATCGGACGGCGTGGGAGAGCTCAAGAACGGCAGCGGTGATCTGGCGGACGGCGCAGTGGCGCTTTCTAGCGGACGGCGCACACACTCTCTCTGGCGGAGCCAGCCAGTTGTCCGGCGGAGCCAGCGCCTTGGCGACGGGTGCGGATGATCTGAAGAGCGGAGCGAAAGAGCTGAAAACCGGCGCCAACGAATTAAAGACTGGCGTGAACACGTTAAAGAACGGAGCGAACACCCTCAACACAGGAGCCATTGATCTGAAAAAGGGAGCCAGCAGTCTGAATGACGGCGCTGCCAGCGCAAAATCCGGCGCGGACCAACTGGTGGCAGGTTACTATGGAACCAGCGGGGCAGTGTCCGGGTCTGCCAGCTTGGCGAAGGGCGCGAAAGAACTGGATGACGGTCTGGCGGTGCTGGCAGCAGGCGCGGCCAGCGCAGCGAAAGGAGCCAAGGATCTCTCTTCCGGGGCGTCGGATGTGAACGAAGGAGCCTCTTCTCTCTCTGAAGGGTTGAGCGGTACGGCAAACGGATTTAAGCGTTATAACACAGGAGTAAAAACCGCATTGACCAAGATCCAAGGCGGAGCAGATCAGCTTGGCCAGGGAGCAAGCCAATTAAAGGCCGGTCTGTCGCAGCTTAAGACTGGTTTGGCGGGCACGGAGGAGAAGGCAGGCGCAGTAGCGGTCATACAGACGTCTTTTGAGCAGCTATTGGAGCAGTTTGACGCATCTTCAAATACGACGCTTCTGTACGGCATCAATGGGGTATCTCAGATCGTGGGGGGAGTCAACACGGCTATCGATGAAACGCTGGGGAAGATGGGAATCAGTGCTGATTCTCCGGAGGCTGCAGCAATGTCGGTAGAAGAGATCCTGAATAACGCTGCATCCGCTGAAATGGCGGAGGTGGAACCTGCGGCAGAAAGCGAGAGCGAGAGTTCCCAGACTAAGGCAGCCAGTGAAGCGACCGTGTCAAAGACCCAGACAGAGCAGCTTGCCAATGATGCCAACGATCTGGCAGAAGAAGCCAGAGAAAGCCGAAGCGCGGCAGACGCGGCGTCGAAGGCAGCGGACAGTACTTATGAGAGCGCATGGAATGCATATGCACCGGTTATTTCTGACGTGAAGGATACTCTGAATAAAGTAGGACTGAGCAAGTATGCCGGTTATGCAAATGACGCTCAGACGACTGCTGCGGGAGTTGCGTCCGGATACCAGAAGGCGGCAGCAGATTACAAAGCAGCGGCAGATGACTATGAAAAGGCAATCAGTGCCTATGAAGATACCATCAGTTCCTACGAGGATACCATCGCTGAGTACGAAGCTTTGATCCAGCAGTACCAGCAGGAACTGGAGGGCGATGTTGTCACGGAAGAGACTCTGCAGCTGGCAGCCGGTTCGGAGGATGCGGCGCCTACTTATGAGGAGCTTGTTACAGAGAACGCGCAGCTGAAGATGATTAATCAGGGTCTTGTAGACCTGGTGTTGGGCATCCGGGAGAAACTGGGAACCGCTCAGAATATTTTGGATGGGCCGAGCGGCCTGTTAAGCGGTATGAATACCATGAAGCAGAGTATTCAGCTGATGGAAACCCTGCTGATAAGCGGTGGTCAAAACCCGCTGACCGGCGAAACAGTGCAGGGATTGAACGACATTATAGCTGCTATCGGAGATGAGAATGATGTGGATCCGAGCAGCCAGACCTTTATGAGTGGGGTTAATCAGCTGATCGGAGGGGCGAATACATTATCCTCAAGCATAGGAAGTCAGTTGCAGGAAGATTCTGAACTTTCCAAGGGCGCGGCCGCTTTGCAGAGCGGTCTGGATCAGTTGAGCAGCGGTGCCAACAGCCTTGCAAAAGGAACGGCAAGTCTTTCTGCCGGCGTTGCCACATTAGCGAAAGGCGCGCCATCCCTGGTGACGGGCGCAAATCAGGCAAAGGCTGGCAGCAAGCAGCTCTCGGACGGTTCGGCGCAGCTGGCAGCAGGTATTGTAAAACTGGCGGAAGGAACGAAGAC
>CACYXH010000078.1 GCA_902778245.1 uncultured Lachnospiraceae bacterium
AAATAAAAAACGGAGAAAGAGGGATTTGAACCCTCGCGCCGCGTGAACGACCTACACCCTTAGCAGGGGCGCCTCTTCAGCCTCTTGAGTATTTCTCCACGTTCTGAATTCCCTAAAACCCTATTCAATTCTGCGCATCTTCACAAGACGCATTAATTATTATAGCTATATGTCGTCGCTTTGTCAATTATTTTTTTAGATTTTATGGGGAGTTTTTGGTATGCTTCTCTATATTCGCAGTATCGCGTATTACATACTGAGGCATTTTATTTACATTGAGGATAATTTTACCAATATATTCTCCCATAATGCCAACAATCAGAAACAGAATACCAAAGAATATCAGCATCGCGCACATAATGGAAGACCATCCCATCACAATGTCCGGATCCAACAGCTTCTGAATCAAAAGAACCAACGCGCTGACAAGCCCGCATCCTGAAAATAATACTCCCAAAATTGTGGCGATCCTCAGCGGCAACGCAGAATAATTCATGAAGGACAAAAATAGCTTCAACCCTTTTCTGAAATTGTAGTTTGACGTGCCGGCCTCCCGTTCAAAATGCTCAATCTCAATATTTGCAATATTATGCGTTGTTCTAAAAAACAGGATCTGGATAAAAACCTGTTCTCCTTCATACTGTTTTACCTGCTCGATCACGTATCGTCTGGTTATCCAGAAACTGCTCATCTGTATCCCCTTTGGCCGCTCTACCAAGTGCCATAGGAAAAATCTGCTGACTGCCCCTGTCAGATTCTTGAACCAGGAAAACTTTCGTTCCTTAAAAACACCAAAAACAATATCATACCCCTCTTCAATCTTTTTCAGAAATTCTACTATCTGGGATGGGTGGTTCTGCATATCGTCATCCATTCCCACCACCAAGTCTCCGTTCACATAGTGGAGCCCCGCCATGATTGCCGCGTGCTGTCCAAAATTTTTGGCAAGGTTGATTCCCTTTACATTAGGATACTTTCTGGCGCAGTTCTCTATCACCTCGTACGTCTTATCCTTTGAGTAATCATTGACCAATATCATTTCGCATTCGTAATTCTCAATCTTATTAAATGTATCCATACACAGTTCAACCACCTCGCCAATGGTTTTCTCCGAATTGTAGCATGGTATAACAATTGAAACTAACATAGGTACCTCCTCTTGTTACTGTTCTGTGTCACCGCAGATATCCGGCAGTTCTTCAAAAAACAGAGGTAAACCGCCAGTGTGAAGAAACAGCACATTTTTCTCCTGTATTTTGTTCTCTTTCAAGTATTCTCTCATTCCGTAAAAGGCTTTTCCCGTATATACAGTATCCAGATAAATTCCTTCTTTTTCGTAAATCTCCCTCACTGTCTCATTGACCTTCTCGGATCGATGACCATATCCTTCTTCCAGATATCGATCCGTGATGCGGATCGTTTTATCCACATCCTGCGGGAATTGGGTTCCCTTTTTTTCCATATAGAAAGTCAGATTTTCTCCGATTACTTCTCTGGCACGCTTTTCAGTTCTGGATACGGAAATTCCAACAATCTCCCTCTCATCTCCTGCAAGCAAGTGTCCGGCCAGCAGCCCCGAATGTGTGGTGTTGGTGCTGGACGCCAGGAAAATATAATCAAAATGGATCCCCAATTCCTGTTCCTGTGAGCAGATTTCCCGATATACATCTACATACGCCTGCATCGGCACTGTCTCATTTCCTTTGCCAAAACGGTCGCCATAAATATAATACGGGCGATATCCTCTCTTTCTCAGATCTTCCATTGCCTCATCCACTTTTTCCGCAATGTTCTCTTTGCGGCAGAAAAATTCTTTCACCTCCATAGCGCGGATCAGACGGGCGTTTGGGCTGTCCTTGGGGGCATCTGCATCTTCCACATTATGCACCATATTACACGGTATGCCCTTTCTTCTGCAGGCAGCAGAAAAGATCCTGCACAGATTTGAATGGTAATTTCCGTAGATCACCATTCCCGTATATCCCCCGCGTTCCATGTCTTCCAAAAAATACTGGCAAAAACGTACTTTATTTCCCCCGAAAGAAAACGGAAGCAGATCCTCTCGTTTTATGTAGATTTTATTGTGACCTATTTCTGAAACCGGCTGTATAGGTGTGCGGCAGAGAAGGATATCCTCCTCCAGTTCCAAATGTATGTTGGAGATCACTCTTTTCAACTTTTTCCGGCATGATGCAAGATTTTCGCCTTTGATGATTACCTGTCCGATACGATCTCTTCCATTTGTATATGGGCGAACCTCATCACCGGCCGCAACATTAAAGGAAAGTTCCAGGATCTCATCATCCGGCGGATTTTCATTATGAATTTTCCTGATCACGCCTTTTCTGTCATATATTAAAGTGTGCGTCAGATTGGCGGTTCTCGGCCCGCCAAAGGCAAAATATTCTTTCACAGGCATTCCCAATGCCACTCTAACGATCATTTCATAATAATCGATCCCATAATATATGCTCACCATTTCGGAAAGGCCGGTGGCTCCGGAGCGGCCTGTCAGTTCTACCACATAGACTTTTCCGTCTTTTTTGATAAAATCACAGTTGACGGGACAATTATCCAGCCCAATCGCATAAATGGCCTTCCTCGTCTGCTCCTCAATCTGTGCTCCCAGTATATCCAGTTCCGCAAAAGGTACGGAATGCCCTATGGGAGTGGGGGTCGTACTCTGAAAAGCTTCTATGTTGTTAGGAAGCATATATACGATTTGGCCGTCCTGGATCATGGCCTCCACGCCAAAAATCTCCCCTTCTATGAACTCCTCTATCAGGCAATAATCTTTTTTAGTAGCCGCCATGGTTTTTTCATAGTTTTCATATACTTCTTCCACTGTCTCGCACCGAAAGATACCGCGGCTTCCCATCTGATCTACTGCTTTTAGAATTACAGGAAACGGAAGGTTTTTCAAGGCATCCTCCAGCGCTTTTCTGCTGCGGATGCAAAAAAATCGTGCAGTTTGAACACCGGCCTCCGTCAGAGCCTGTTTCATATTCCACTTATTGGAGGCTTTCCGTGCAGCCTCCGCGGAAGGCCCCGGCAAATGCATGTTCTCGCAGACAGCGCCGATTGCTGCCATACCCAGATCCAATCCACAGGTAGCAACCCCGTCAATGCCCAGTCTCGCCGCCTCTCTCACAACGGCCTCCGGATCAGAAATATCTACATACACCCTCTCATCCGCATGTCGAAATCCCTGGTAGTCTCCTGGTATACTGGCAGCAATCGTGGTGATCCCCAAACGTTTTGCCGCTTCAATTAGAGGAATCTGTGAATAGCTTGCTCCTAATATCATCAGTTTCTTTTCCGCACTCATGTATCTTCTCCTGCTCTCTTTCACCAATGAATCCGCTTACTGTGCCTCAATCTGATATATTTTACAACTGCCAATTTTTCCAACACAGACCGCTTTTGCATTTTCGTTATAATAAGTACGAATATAGCGCATCGTCAGCTCTATATTATTATCAATCAGGCGGACATTCTCGTTTCCCACCATATCTTTGTATGGATTTCTGATTCCGTACTGATCAAGAACATTTCGGCAAGGTGCCGTATTGATTTCCCAGCCCCCCAACCAGCAGATATTGTCCAAGAGCCCCGCCGGCATCTGATCGAAGGGTCCATAGCTTGCACTTCCGGATATCGTGCCGATGACCTTCGCCAGATAAAGGTGTTCCTTGTCCGCAGACAAAGATTCCAGCGTTTCTCGATGCTCTTTCATGGATGCATAATGTTCTTCGCTGTTAATTCTCCAGTCTCCATTCCACGACCGCTGATTTAAAATCAGGATTATTAAGCAGAAAATTATGCAGGATCTTCGGGACAATTTCACCTTCTCCGGTCTTAGGAACCACAGCATCACCAGAGAAGCTGCAAACCACAGCCCTACATCCACCCGGTTGATCAGATATCTTCCATCATAGAACATGTAAAAATAAATAATTTCAAAAAAGAAAAGTTCTGCCAACACCGCAAAGACGGTACGCCATTTATGGTCTCCCCAGAACAGCCAGAACAAAAACATCACCAAAAAGCAGTAAAATACCGGAGTCTCAAAATGATAGGGGGTGAGATCTTTCAGAAAACGTTTTAAAAACGCTCCGGATATCATCTGTTTTGGTTTTATACTGACCAGTTCTTGCATGGTCTCCAGAGAGAATTTATCCGGATCATTGATATCCAGCCCTCTGTACAGGATATAGGCGTCATAGTTTAGCCCCAAAGACTGATACGCTTCTTCATAAGTATCATAATCGGGAAATCCACGATCCTGCAGCTGTGCTCTGCTCTTGGTGAACTTCATATAATAGGCCCATTCTGCGTCGCTGTTGTAAACCTTCTTATCAATCACGTGAAACCCATACGCCAGCAGTACCAGCGATCCAAAGGTTACGGCATACAATGCCAGGCGTTTGACGCATTGCCCCCGGAACTTTTTTTTCAATTCCAGCAGAAAATAAATCCCAATACCGCCCATCATAGCTCCACAGGCTAAAAACTGCCGATAGCGGAACATAGAGCCCACACATCCCAGCAATTCTCCGAACAGTATCATTTTCCATGAAACGTTCTCACCACTTACCGCATAAAAAAGCAAGAATACTGCAGCCGCTCCCACAACCCCTGCTGTCTTTGTGAACTGTAGTTTAAAGTAACATTCATATGCGAAAAAGATTAACAGTACAATGCAAACGCACAGTCCCGAATAATCATCCACCCTCTGCAGAATCACATACGTGACGACGGAAAATGCAATCAACAGAAATACATACTGCACAATAGAATACCAGGCCAGACTTCCTGCCCAAGTGTACAGAGCCTTGTACAAAAGGCCAAGAAGATAATTCTGAAACACCAGATGTGCGTCATGCACCCCCAGCGCTCCATTCACCAGTTCGCTCATGGTAATGTCATCATTTGATTCAAACGAAGGAACCATCAGCAAAAGCATAATAGCCAGAACCAACACATTCAATCCGACGGCAAACCAGGCTTTTTTCCTGTTCGCCTCAATCCATATCGTCAGCCTTCTCATCCGTTCCTCCAATTTGGTATACTCCGCATCCTCCGATTTTTTCTATCATCACCGCCTCAGCAGTTTCATCATAATACGTATGAATATAACGCATCGTAAGATCAATATCCGTGTCAATCAGATATACGGCGTCATTTCCTATCATATCCCGGTAGGGATTAACTACGCCATATTTTTCCAGCGTTTTCAGACTAAATCCCGACCTGGTTTCCCACCCTCCAAGCCAGCAGATGTTATTCAAAACTCCGATGGGCATTCGATTAAACGGACCAAAGCTGCCGGCAGCAGATATGGTGTTGATTTTCGCCAAGTAGAGATGCTCTTTATCCGCACTGACCATCTCCAACGCCGCCCTGGTAGCATTCCGGGTGGCAAGCGAACTCGAGCCGTTGATTCTCCAGTCACTGTTCCAGCTCCTCTGGTTCATGATCAGCACACTCAAGAATAAGATACCGCACATTTGAGGCGATAACTTCATATTGCCGGAAAAAAGCACCCAGAGCAGCACCAGGCAAACAGCGAACCAAAGGCCTACATCCACCCGGTTTACCAGATATCTTCCGGTGTAGTACAGATAAAAATACAGCCCATAAAACAAAAGTACTTCATACACCACTGCGACTACCGAGGATACATTGTGCTTACCGAAAAACATACAGAACAAAAGAAAGATCAGTGCCGCATAAAAGACACGAACCCCAAAAAAATCCCGGGGAAACTTTTTTAAATAATCGGCAATCAGCCCCTTATCCACCGTCTTCTCCTGACGCAGTTTCAGCACTCCTTTCATGACCTCCAGGTCAAACTTATCCGGATCGTCAAAGCTCCAGCCGCTGTATAGATCATACGCATCCTTATCAATGCCCAGAGCTTCAAAAGCCTCCTTGTTATTCTCATAATCAGGGAAACCGTAATCCATAAGCTCAGCCCGGACATTATTGTACTCATCATAATACTTCCAGACCGGATCGCGGTAGTACATATGTTTATCAAAAAAGCGAAGGCCCATCACAAGGCATAGCTGAACGCCAAAAACCACCAGATAAGCGATTAGCCTGCGAAGCCTATTTCCTTTTTCCTGATATACCAGTTCTAAAAGAGCAAACAACCCGATCCCCGTCATCAGCAGAGCGCATACAAGGGAAAGATCAAATCGATACATAGACCCCACACAACCTAATATCCAACCGCTGATAATGGCGCCAGGTGAAATCTTTTCTTTTGTAACTCCATAAAACAGTAAAAACAACGCGGCTCCCATGGCGATACCAGCCACCTTCGAGAACTGCATCCTGATATAGCCCTCATAGGAAAAATAGATCAGCAGTATACCTGCAGCGCAAAGTCCCGCCGTCCTCTCCATCTTCTGCAATATTACATAGGTAACCGCGGAAAAAGACATCCATAAAACTAAATACTGAAAAAATGTATGCCAGGGAAGTCTTCCGGGCAGACTGTAAAACAGCTGATATAACATACCCAACAGATAATTTATAAATACAAGATGTGCATCTCTCACATCGTATGCCCCATTTGCAATACCGCTGATGGTAATATCATCATTTGTCTCAAAATATGGTCGCATGACAAGAAACAGCGCCACCATGACCACCAGGTTCAACCCCAACGCAAACCATACTTTTTTTCTGTATTTCCCCATCCATGCGCCCAGATACTTCATCATTTCCTCCCATTCAAATTGCGTTATTTACAGTGTATCATCTTGCAATATCTTTGTCAATTTTGCCCGCAAAAAACGCCCCTTTCCATTTTGTTCCGGTTTGTGATAGAATAGGGAATGCCAAAGTGCGCTTTGATATCCAAACATATCCCCGGAGGAATGCTTCCATGAAGAAACGTCTGCTTCTTGTCTTTCTGATCACTTTTTCTATTGGCGTCCTGCTCCTGATTCGATTCCAGGCCGCTCCCTTTGGCAGCCGTTCTCTGATCTGCCTGGATCTGTACGACCAGTATCTTCCCATGTACCTCCAGCAGACCAGCCTGTCTAATCTGTCCGGTCTGTTTCATTCCTGGAACGGAGTACTGGGCTATAATAACTGGGCCCAGAGCGCTTATTACTGCAACAGCATCTTTCTCTCCCTTTACTGGCTGTTTCCAGACTCGATGGTCGCGGAACTTACCGATATTCTGACGATTCTCAAAATTGCTTTGAGCAGTGTTACTTGTCTGGTCTGGCTGGAATACCGTCTGAAAAAACACTCTCCTCTGCTGTTGGGAGGCGCTGCAGCCTATGCCTTGTGCGGATATTCTACCGCTTTTATGTCCCAGATCATGTGGACGGATCAGTTGTTTCTGGTTCCTCTGGTTCTCCTGGCGCTAGAACGAATGATGAGGGAAAAGAAAGGCTGCCTGTACTCCCTATTGCTGGCTGTGTCGCTGATCACCAATTTCTACATTGGTTTCACCGTCTGTCTGTTCCTGGTATTGTATTTTCTTCTGGTCAGCCTTCCATCCCGCCCGTCTTCCTCGACCAAAACGGAATCTTTTCTTCGCTTTTTTGTCTATTCTCTTCTGGGAGGCGCGCTGGGCGCTTTTGTGCTCCTGCCCACGGCGCTGGCCCTGAATAAGACTGTATCCTCCTCTTCCTCAATACCGGTGTATCATGTCTGGTACAGCCGGGCTGTGGAATATCTGAAAATGATGCTGCCCGCACAGACAGCCAAAATGGCATTTAACGGCGTCAATATTTTTACCGGAACAATGATATTTCTCCTGGTGCCGCTTTTCTTTTTAAATAAAAAAATCCGCCCAATCCAGCGGATCTGCGGAGGGATTTTTCTTTTATTGCTGTGGCTATCGCTTAACAACAGCCTCCTGGATTATATCTGGCACGGTTTTCGCTATCCTCATATGCTTCCCGGGAGGTGGACTTTCCTGTTTTCCCTGTTCTTGGTGGAGCTTGGCTGCCATGCGCTGATGGAACCGGAGGGGCTGTCCCCCTTGCGCTCACTGCTGGGTATTTCCATCGGAACCGCTCTTGTTGCTGCGGCTTCTGTCCTCACGGATCTGGGAGATCCGGTTCCAACGGTCTATTATGTGCTGTTTTCTGCCGCCGCACTCCTGCTGCTGGCGGGACTTGGTGTGTTCCCGTTAAAATTCTCTCTGCCTCTGCGCAGAAAACTGCTGATCTTGTTTGTCATTCTGCAGATCACGGACTGCGGGCTATGTTTCATACAGGTTGTCTGCGAGAATCGCGCGGACAATATCTATTATGACCAAAGATTCTACTCCGACAGCATAGCTATCATAAAAGAGGTAGCACAGAAATGGGCCTCCGGTTCGGAGGAATTCTACCGGTTGGAAGCCAACAGCGGCTTTACAGATAATTCTTCCATGATCGGGGATTACAAAGGCATCTATTGCTTTTCCTCTACCATGTCCGCATCCATATACCGCCTGATGATGTATCTGGGCTATCCGTACTATACCGAAAACCGGAGCGTGATCTACCAGCCAAATTCACGGGTATTGTCCAGTCTGCTGGGGGTGCGCTATATCCTGGACTTCGACCATAATCTCTCCTCTCTCAGTCCCGGTTGGTCACAAACGGATACAGCGTCTTTTTACGAGGTGTGGGAGAATCCTACGGTACTTCCCCTGGCATACCGTGTGGAAGATATGTTTGAAAATCTGGAAATAACAGATGATGACGCCGGCCTGCGGCACCAAAACGACTTTGTCCGCAGCATGACCGGGATAGACGCTGAAATTTATACAGAACTTACTCCATCCAAACGAAGCGCTGATAACGCGCTTCTGGAGCAAGATTCGCAAACCGGGATTTTTTCCAGAATGGATCCCGGAAATGATATGCTGTTTTCTTATGAATACATTGTTGAGGAAGAAAAACCTGTTTTTCTAGAAAATTATTTCCATTCGGGAGAGATTCTGGTCTCCTGGGATATGGGCGAAGCCTCCTACAAGACCATCTACTGTACAACGCCCTATCTGGGCATTTTCCCAAAAGGAACCACTCTGGAGGTCAGTGTAAGAGTATCCGATCTGTCCCGCGGCCAGTTTGGCGTGCGATTGTATTATTATAATGAAGAAGTCTGGCAATCCGCATATACGCAGCTCATTTCTTCCTCTTTGAACGTGGAAAAGGCAGATTATACGATGATCCAAGGCACGATCTCCATGGAAAAAGAAGGCCTGGTGTGTGCTTCTATCGCACAGGACGGGGGATGGGATGTGTATATTGATGGGAAGAAGACAGACACAAGCCTTCTGGCTGATGCCCTCCTGGGATTCCGGGTTCCGGAAGGAGTACACACCATTACGCTCCGTTACCATGTCCCCGGCCTTACCCTCGGCGTCCTCATCAGCCTTCTGGCTGGGTTGGTATTGATCTTTCTGCGCAGATCATTTCCGCTTCGCATATAATACATTGATTTCCGATTTCAGTTCCTTTTCCCTTTGTTTTGAAGGGACAAAAACAAGTCAATCTTATATACCTGTCGTTTCATCGTTTGTTTTATTGTTTTCAAACGCCGCAAGCATCTTTCTCAGCTGCCTCACTTCCATCTCTGCTTCTTCTGCTCGTTTCTCCGCCGCATCTGCTCTATCGCGTTCCCGCTGTGTATTTGCAAGTTCTTCACGGCGGCCTTCTTCGCGACCTTCTTCGCGACCTTCTTCGCGACCCTCTTCGCGACCCTCTTCGCGACCCTCTTCGCGACCCTCTTTTAAGCCCTCTTCTCTGGCATCGCGTTTTATCATCGCTTCCCATTCAAACACTTTCATATATTCCAGTGCCACCTCCCTGTCACGTTTGACTTCTTTCACCATGTCATGGATTTTTCGCAATGACTCATTTACTGCACACTCCTCTCTGGTATCTTCCATGTAACGGAGCAATGCGCGCAACTCCTCGTTCGGATTTCCTTTTGTTCCTTTTGTATAGAGAAAAAGCGTCCTAGCTCCGTCGTCGTAGGGCATATCCGGTTCTTCTTCGCATCCGGTGCGTATCGTATACACCATGCGGTCAAACGGAGTGATCATCACAATGACTACTTTCTTCAAAAACTCATATGCCAATCCGGCCTTCAGACACTCGGCGTCGATCTTCGCGTGATAAAAGCACACCCGCTTCGGCAATGCCGCCACATCCCTGGAATTATCGTTCTTATCCGGTTCGATGTCATACACCGTCTCCTCCTCGTCTGGCGTCACGCCCTCCAGATATACATCAAGCCTCGCCCCGTGCCGGTCTGTGCCGCTTCCATAATACACCTTCTGAGGAATCACCGTCAATTTGTCGAATTCTTTTTGGAAGATGATCCGCAGTAATTCACGCAAAAACCGTTCCCCGATCACCGGGTAGGATACCATGGTTCCAAATAAAAAATTGTCCAATAAGTTTAAGTCGTCCAGTTTTCTTCTTTGCATATGTCTCTTCCTTTCTTGTGAGCGGAAAGCAGAATCATATGCCTCTGGTATTACCACCAAGCATAACCACTTCCCGCCATATTTACTTGTGTCCATATGGGGAATGTGTCACCGACTGGCTCTGATAGTTCCCAGATATGTGA
>CACYXH010000079.1 GCA_902778245.1 uncultured Lachnospiraceae bacterium
CATAAGGTTATTGATCCACTGTTCCTAGATGATCTGAAGGCCGAGCTGGAAGAAATCAAGACAATACAAGTACCTGCAACACTGCGAAAGCGTTGTGACGCATACCAGGATAAACTGGCGTTGTTGACGTTTTTGGATCCGGCGTGCGGATCGGGCAACTTCCTGACAGAGACCTTCCTGTCGATTCGCCGCTTGGAGAATGAGGCGATCAAGCTGCGTGTGGCCGCTGAGCGTAAACAGGTAGCTGGGCAGATGACCTTTGGCATGGAGGGCGTAAACCCTGTCCGTGTGTCGATTAGTCAGTTCTACGGAATCGAGATCAATGACTTTGCTGTTCGTGTCGCACAGAAGATATCGTATATGACAAGATTGATTTCCTGCCGTTGAAGACGAATGCGAATATCATTGAACAGAATGCGCTGAGGTATGACTGGGCGAAGCTGATCAGTCCGGAAAAGCTCTCGTACATCATGGGCAATCCACCGTTTGTTGGACAGGCGATGCGGACGAAAGAACAGGCTGCTGATATGCAGGACGTGTTCGCTCCATCCAAAGCTGGCGGCAAACTGGACTACGTTGCAGGATGGTTTAAAAAAGCTTCGGATTACATGCTCGGAACACCCGTCTGCACGGCTTTTGTTTCGTCAAACTCCATATGTCAGGGCGAGTCTGTAAACTTGCTGTGGGAACTTCTGTTCAGTGAGGGAATCAAAATACAGTTTGCACATACGACGTTTGTCTGGACAAGCGAGGCAAAGGACAACGCGGCCGTGATGTGCGTTATTGTCGGATTTTCATTCAAAGATCGCGCGAACAAAAGATTGTATACGAACGGATCATATAAGACAGTAGACCATATAAATGGATATTTGAATCCGGCACCAGATGTATTTATCAAGAACCGCAGCAAGAGTATCAATGAGGGAAGCGTTAAGGTTGTCCAGGGGAGCCCGCCTGCGGATGATGGGAAACTATTGCTGTCTGCAGCGGAACGTAATGACTTCTTATCGCGATACCCAGAACTTGAGGAGGTTATCCGTCCTTTCGTTGGCAGTCGCGAATTCATTAATGATGTTGGTTTCAGTCGTTATTGTTTCTGGTTCGCCGACAAGAGTCCGGCAAACTATCAACATATACCAGAGCTTCTGGAACGATTCAATTATATAAGAGAGTATCGATTAAGGAGTCCAGTTGATCGCATACAAAAAACAGCGAACAAGCCATACCTATTCACTCAAAATAGACAGCCGAAGACCGACTATTTGATTATCCCTCGCGTCTCATCTTCGTCAAGACGATATATTCCTGTAGGATTCCTTCCGCCAGAAGTAATCGCTAGTGATGCGGCAGTTGTCGTGAACAATGCCACGTTATATGAATTCGGTGTCATCTGCTCTAATGTGCATAATTCGTGGATGCGGACCGTTGCAGGAAGATTAAAGAATGATTATAGGTATGCTCCATCTGTGTACTATAATTTCCCGTTTCCCAATCCATCGGATGAGCAGAGAAGAATGATTATGCAAACAGCGCAAGGAATCTTGGATGCAAGAAAACTGTATCCGGACAAGAGTCTTGCGGACATGTATGGCGATGCTATGTATCTCTATCCTGAGCTACAGAAAGCACATACGATAAACGACATAGCTGTTATGCGAACGTATGGCATGCCAATTAGGGAAACAACTGAGGCAGACTGTGTAGCGTGGCTGATGAGACTATATCAAGAGCTGGTCCAGGAGAGCCAGGAGAGAGAATGACCGAAAAAACTTGCGAAACAGGCTGCGTAATGCAGCCTGTTTAAAAAGCATAAACACTATAGCGCGCTATAGTGTTGACAGCCGCAACGCCATCGTCTATAATATCACTATAGCACGCTATAGTGATGCGGAAAGGGGCGCAAATGGGGTCAGATAAAGAAAGAATGTCACAGATCGAGCGCGAGCTCAGTGAGGCAGTACGCGCTGAGCAACATCAATGGGCGCGGATTTATCGCCTTCTGGAGGAGGTCCGGGCCGGAAAGCTCTGGGATGGTGCCGCAGCCAGTTTTACGGCGTGGGTGCGTGCAACAGCTTCAAGGATGGGTGTTGCAGAGTCTCTGTTGTGGAAGCGGCACAAGGCAGGACGGGTTTATGATGATTATGCCCGTCGTGTCGCAGAGAACGGGCAGGAGGTTCGACCTATTGAGGAGTTGCAGAACGTATCTCCGGATTCTTTGGAATTATGCGCCTCGGTTGCGCATGGCGATGCCGAAGTAACTGACAAGCTGGTCGCTAAAGTTGTTGCAGGGGAGTTGACGCGTGCCGATTTGAGAGAAGCGGCGCGGGCAAACCGGATGGCAAAAATTGCTAGGCAGAAAGAGGCAAAGACCGCAGAAGAAGCAAATGATGTGCATGACGCACATGAGGATAAAAAAGATGTTGCGCTGACGGAACTAACCATGACGGCTTCTGACATCGTTACAGGAATCCGGCGGCATTCGTCATGGTTGGAAGATCCCGACGGTGACGATTCTAAAATGACTCATGGCACCCCGCCGATCTATCACTCGCTAACGGAAGTGCGTGCGGAGTCTGGAACCACAAATCACTCCCGTCGGATAGATATGGTTGTAGCTGAGACGCTGACCTTGCCGCAGTGGCAGCGAGCGGATACAGTTGTCCTGCACGGGCTTGAAATCAAGGTTTCCGAGCACGATCTACGGGCAGACCGGAAGATGGCGGAGTACGAGACCTTTTGTGACTACTTCTGGCTCGCTGTTCCGGACGTGGCGAACATGATTTCTGCCGCAGTCGAAGTCTCTCGCCCCGTTTGGGGAATCCTTGCGGTTTCGCAAAACGGCAAGGTTCGCGTTGCCCGGAAACCGGAACGTCTTCCTGGCACGTTCCGAGACAAACTTATGGCTACTATCATTGTCAGGGCGCGCGACTTCCGCGTCTGATGTGCAGCGGAATCACGAGCCACGCAACGGACAAAATCAAAAATAGCGAAGTATTGAAAATCCGAGGTTCTACCCTCGGATTTTCACGTATGCCCGTCAGGGCCTGCGGGGATCGGGGCGGCCAGCTCCGACGATTCGGCCGGGTGCAGGGAAGGCTTTCCCTGCGCAGGGTGTCGGGCGGCACGCCTGACGCGGGAGTGCAGAGGGGCAAGGCCCTTCTGCGGGGTTTCCGGCCGGGCGGGCTTCCATAGGCCGGGCAGGGTCTGGGGCGGCGAGCTCCAGCAGCACCAGGCAAGCGCAGTGCTGGCCGTAACCGCGTCCCGGATAATTCCGGGAGGCAAGGTGCGGCAGGGTGCAGGGGCTTGCCCCGCCCGCCGACGGAACGAGCCGGGCCGCGCAAGCGGAACCGGGGCCGCCAGAGGCGGCACACAGAAATACACCTTCCTTGGGAGGTGTATCTGTGCGCACTCTCCACCCAGGGTGGAGGTGAAAGGGGCAAATCCACCGAGAGGAACCCGGAGGACGAATAACACCCGGAATGCGCATGCAAACAAATCGCGAAACAAATAAAACAGACGGCTGCGGTAAAATATAAACAACAAGAGGATGACGAGAAAACCAGCAGGAGGAAAGCCTATGCCATACAAAACAAGAGCAGAAATAGAAAAAGAATATCGCGAAAAACTTGAAAAAATGAAAATCGAGCGCGCTGAGGCTCTCGGTCGTGTTGCCGCTCGTGATCGGAGAGCAGACACACAGGCCAAAATTCGGATTGGCGGCGCCCTTATTAAAGTGCTGCGTGAAACATATGAATCCTATGTTGAACGACAAGTAGAAGCTGGTCATGATCGAAAAGAATTTGAGAAATTGGATTCTCGCGATGTAGATATCGACCGGTTGATCGCGTTCCTGCGAGGGCAGGAAAAACGAGGAAATTATTTTTCCGACGCGCTCGGATTTCCTTCAGCCGCAGGTTCGTATGCGAGATCTCAAAGGAAAGAGGATTGAAACATGAAAGTTGTCTCTTCGCGTGCTGGAATTGTCCAAAGGTCTAAGGGCCAATCCATAATCGCGTCGGCAGCTTACATAAGCCATACAAAAATGCGAGATGCGACGACGGGAGAGACTTTTTATTTTCGCCAACGTGCAAAAAATGAGGTGCGGTATCATCACGTATACTTATGTGACGGCGCACCACAGGAGTTCTCGGATCCGGAAGTACTCTGGAACGATCTGCTCCGACACGAGAATAAAACTTCGAGAGCAACTACAGCACAGCTGGCCAGAAAATTCCGGGTCTGTTTTCCGCAGGGCATGACCATAGAAAAAGAGATAGACCTGGTCGACCAATTCTGCGAATCACTCACAGAAAAAGGAATGATGGTTCAGGCAGTGATCCATGACAAGGCAGATGGAAACCCTCATTGTCATATGCTGATGACTATGCGGAAGTATAAAGATGGCAAGTGGCAGGCGAAAACGAAAAAAGTTTACGATCTCGACGATCGTGGAAATCGGATCCCGCTTATAGACAAGCATACGGGACTCCAGAAAACCGATAATAAGGGACGGAAGCAATGGAAATGTCACAAAGAGCACTGCACCGATTGGGATCGAAAAGATCAGGTGGAACAGTGGCGAAAGCACTGGGCGGAGCTATGCAACCAGAATCTTTCGAACGAACAGAAACTCACAGAAAAAAGCTACAAAGATCAAGGACTTGAGAAAATTCCAAAGAGGCACGAGGGCTGGAAAGCTAGGCAGATCGTCGCTGCAGGCGGATCATCGGAAATCAGAGAATATAACGATTTGGTTGATGCGGCCAACGCTGAAATCCGTCGGTCGATGACGGAGGAGCATGTAGCCAAAATACTGATTGGCTCTAAGCTCCGGCGAGCCGACGATACCCAGGAGAAAAGAAATGAACAATTACGAAACATCGCAACTCTCTATGGAAACAGCAGAAGGACAGGAGAAAGTACTGGCACTCCTGCAGAAAATGGTGCAAGAAATATCGGACAAAGATATCAAGATATCGAATCTGACGCAGAAATACGAAGTCCTGCAGGAGCAATTATCCTTGCTGCCCGTGCTGGAATCCGAAAATGCCAGTCTGCGGTCGACGCTCTCCGACGCGCAAGCGCAGTTGGAGGCGGACAGCGCCGAAATCCGGAAGTCGGAAGAAACGATGAAGGTGTTACGGCAACAAATGGATTCCATGCAGGAGAAAGCGTGGGAAAAATATATAGACGACTGCTCGGCATTGTACGACGGGCAACAAACACTCTTAGACGCAGCTTCGGCGCTGGAAGACGCGGACAAGAAAATCCGGAATATGACGGAGAGACTCGAGAACTTGACCTCAAAGAATGCGCAGCTGAGGAGGCGGCTTTTAAGCGAACAGCAGACGATGCGCAGAGCAATGACGATTTTATCAGATCTATCCTCGACAAACGACAGGCTGCTGAAAGCACTCGAAGCAGATCGCGGGATCGGCGACCTACTCGCGGAAGAACGCGATGAGTGGGAGCGGATTTGTGAGGAGCGCGGCTGGATCGAACGCGCTTGGAAAACCTGGAAAAGCATGTCAAATCCCAATAGCCAGTCCGTCGACACGCTCTCCGGCGTCTTAGCCGATAGTGCTGACCCCTGAGCTGCGCCACAAAAAAGTCCGGCGCGGTTATGTTATTGTATATACTAACATAACCGCGCGTTCTTTCTGTGCTGCCGTGAGTCTGCTCGCTGGGGAGTGACGTCATCCATGAAGCGTGATATAGTGGTGTCAAAACTCAACAATTTTGACTACGGCACAACGGGTGCCGTATTTCAAGGAATACGCGGTGTCATAACTGGGCGCCACGAGAGGAGGCTGGAATGAAGGTTGGATATGCTCGCGTCTCTACTGCAGGGCAGGCGAGATATGGAACTTCGCTGGAAGAGCAAAAAGAAAAGCTCCTGGAAGCTGGAGCGGATAAAATATATGAAGAAACCTACACAGGAAAGACTACGGTTCGCCCGGTTCTGCAGTCCCTTTTAAATTCTCTTAAATCGGGAGATAGTCTTCTCGTAACAAAGTTAGATCGGATTGCGCGATCGGCCCGGGAAGGCCTGGAGTTGGTCGATAAGCTGTCCGGATGCGGAGTGTCTGTGCACATCTTAAACATGGGACTGTTTGACGACAGCCCGACAGGCCGGCTGCAAAGAACCATCCTTTTTGCATTTGCGGAATACGAGCGAGATTTGATTTTGGAGCGGACGGCCGAAGGGAAAGCGCGTGCCAGGGCAACAGATCCGGATTATCACGAAGGACGGAAGCCTAAATTCAAAAAGGCTCAGGTTGAATTGGCCATGCGCGAGCTGGAGACCCACACTTACACTCAAGTAGAGCAAATGACCGGGATCAGCAAAAGTACTTTAATCCGCGAAAAGCGCGCTCGAAAGGCGGCGCGAGAGTCAGCTGCGCGGGCCTGGGAAACGGCTGCGTGCGAGACCGGTCAGCTTTCGATGAAAGACTACGAAAATTTGAATCCGGATAGAAGAACATTAAAAGTCGCACGAGAAGACTAAAAAGAACCCTCTCAGACGCGATTTCGTGCGCGCGGGCAAAGGATTAGCCGTACCGACTGGCTGAAAACGCGTCTGAGAGGGTAAAAAGCACCGCAAAAGAAAATCTGCCGTTTATAATGGCAGATACATTTAATTATGAGAGCGATATCTGGGCAACGCATTCCCTGATATCTTCTTGCAAAAGAGAAAACATGAAGAATATAACCATAGAACCTTTCATAGAAAACGAATTATACACCGACAGTATCAATGATGTTCTTGTTAAATGCGCAGACTTTATGATCAGACACCCAAAGAACAGCTTAAACCCCAAGATTGAACGTGCAAGGCTTTTGCTTGCATCCGCTCATAGACTATCGCGCATCTTTACAGACAGAGAACACCGAGATATGTGGGACAGACAGATTAAAGAAACAAAAGATCTGTTGAAAAAAGCGGAGGTCGAAAATGTACTTGCGGGAGTACATAAATGATTCTTTTACGGAAAAAGAATTCGAGGAAAGACATATCTGACGAAAGCGTTCCAAAGAGTCAAACGGGTCTGATTTTATCTTTCTCCAAAAACAGAAAGATCAATAACTTCTGAAACTGTGCCGGATTTCATGTTTTTTACGGCTTCATCCATCATAACCAAAGTATTTTCCGAAACCTGGAAAGGCGTTGTTTCTAATGTTACACTTTTTGCATCGTATTCCAATTCTCCAAATACCTCCTTGTTAACTCTACCAAAAAGATAAAAGTACCGTAAATTCGCGTGTAATTGAGCCCCAATTACACGGTGCGTATTTTTCCGTGCATTTCAGTGGGGCATCACCACAAAAGAAGTCCGCCGGTTGTGTTAGCGTATATACTAACATAACCGGCTTTTCTTTCTTGCACCGCCGCAAATATTTGCGAAGCTATCAGGTTGACCCCCTGCTTGCGCAGGGACGTAATTCACAACGAGGTCCTTCCAAAATAACCTTTACCAGGTTGACCCCTGACACGCAGGGATGTAATGGCAATCTTCAGCCCTGAGGAAGGACACTCTTAGGTTGACCCCTGACACGCAGGGACGTAATTGTAAACGCGGATGAAACCGGCGCACCCAAGACAGGTTAACCCCTGACACGCAGGGACGTAATAACAGTATTTTCAAGCTTTTTATAGCATAACACCATTGTTTTTGCAAGTTGAACATGGGTGACCACTCGTTCATTCTATGTTTCTATTTAAACGGTTACTGGCTCCGATGTTCTGTTTCTGACTGCTGAATATACATTTGTTCAAAACATATATCTTCATCGGTACAACCTTCCTCAGGATATCGATTTATAAGTGCGTCCCACTGATCTTTAGTAATGTTGCCATTATTATATTCGTTTTTCGCTAAAACATCGATAGCAGAGGCGCATGCGAAATAATGATAGTCGTTGTTTTTGTCATGCATTTCTGCTTCTTGCATCGTGTTTTGCAATGTTCTATATATCTTAACTTCCAGTGAGGATTAACACTCAAACGAATAAAAGACCTCGAAAAGCCCGGAAATTCAACATTTCTATTGATTTTCCGGGCTATCTTTAGTATAATTATTGAGTAGGTATACATACTTTATTTTTGAGAGATAAACACAGGAAATGTACTTCGATTTCAAAGTGAAAATCCCTGAAGTGAAGGGTAAAATCTATGAGCGGACAATCAAGGGAGTCGTATATATCAACTATGAGTACGACCGGATCTATAAGCCGGACAAAAAGTACAACATCCCGAAACGCACAACGATCGGCAAGAAATGTGAAGACGATCCGGAGATGATGTATCCGAACCCAAACTTCCTGACATACTTTCCGGACGCCGAACTTCCGGAGGATCAGGGCCGGGATGCCCGGAGCAGCTGCCTGCGTATCGGGACATGGATCGTGATCGAAAAGCTGATGAGGGAGAGCCTGATAGAAAGAATCATCAGCAGTCTTTACGGAGATGAACGGGGGACAGGGCTGTTTCTGGACCTGGCGGCATACTATCTTACTACAGAGAATAATGCTGGTCAGTACTATCCGGACTATGCTTATAACCACCCGCTTTTCACGCCAGAGTATAGGATCTACAGCGATTCCACAGTATCGACCTTCATCAGCCAGATCTCTGTGGAAGACAGTGTATCTTTTCAGAACGAATGGAATGCGGTCAAGAAAAAGCAGGATAAGATCTATATTTCATACGATTCTACTAATAAGAACTGCCAGGCTGGCGATATCGAGATCGTTGAATTCGGACATGCCAAGGAAGATAAAGGGCTTCCGATCTTCAACTATTCCATCGCGTATGACTGCAACAACCGGGAACCGCTGTTCTACGAGGCCTACCCTGGCAGCATCGTTGATATATCCCAGCTGCAGTTAATGCTGAACAAGGCATCTGCGTATGGATATAAGAATGCCGGTTTTATCCTGGACAGGGGGTATTTTTCGCGAGAAAACATCCGCTGCATGGACCATCTGGGCTACGATTTCGTGATCATGGTCAAGGGGATGAAATCCTTTGTGAATGATAAGATCCGGGAGATTCAGGGAAGCTTTGAGGAGAAACGGCAGTATACGATCCGCCGGTACCAGGTGAACGGCACAACCGTAAAGACAAAGGTCTTCTATTCGGATGAAAAGGACCGATACCTGCACATTTATTACAGCCACAGTAAAGCCGCAGCGGAGCGTGAAGATCTGGAATCAAAGATCGACCGGATCGCGGCTTACCTGAAAAAGCAGGAGGGACAGTCGGTCATCATTGATAAGAGTTACGAGAAGTATTTCAGCCTTGAATACTATCACGAAGGAAAAGAAGACCAGTGTTTTGTCTGCGGGATAGAGAAGGCTTCGGTCATAGAAGAAGAACTGAAGATGTGCGGATACTTCTGCATTATTACTTCAACTGAAATGTCTGCCAAAGAAGCGCTGGATCTCTATAAGAGCAGGGACGCCTCGGAAAAGCTGTTTAAAGCGGATAAGAGTTTCCTCGGGAACCGGAGCCTGAGGGTATATACGGGTGAATCTCTGGAAGGAAAGATGCTGATCGCGTTTGTAGCCCTGATTATCCGAAACAGGATGTACACGAAACTGAAGGATGCGGAAGAAGAACTTCTGGAAAAGCCGAACTACATGAACGTCCCGGCGTCGATACGGGAACTTGAGAAGATAGAGCTGATCCGTCAGGCAGACGGCGTATACAGACTTGATCATGCCGTTACAGCTACTCAGAAAACAATACTGAAAGCTTTTGGGATCGATGCGAACTATGTAAAAAGGAAGGCAAGAGAGATCAGCGATGAGCTGAATCCGAAGGTGCTGAAAGTCAGGATATAGGAGGTGCAGGCGCCATGGCACGCGGAAGGCGAAAAGTAAACATGGAAACACTGGATACGAGGAGGTGTGATCCGTGGACGAATACTCAAGGATAGTGATCGAAGAATACTGCAGAACTCATCGAAGGACAAAGAAAAGCGCATTCTTGTGGGATTTGGTTGAATTGTCATATACGATGGAATGTGAGCCGGAAGACTGGGAAGGA
>CACYXH010000080.1 GCA_902778245.1 uncultured Lachnospiraceae bacterium
ATAGCCTGTTTTTCGCATATTTTGTAGTTTTTGCATTAATTCATCTTTTTCTTGACAATCATAGTTTACAGCAGGATGAAAATAATGTACAATGCCAATATCGCAATCTGCTATATCAAAAACAAATACTCATTCAAAAGGATGTTTGGATATGATTGATATCAGTTTATTGAACCAGCTCTCTGCCTTCGCCAAATACGGCACTTTGTCGGCAGCTGCAGAAAAACTTCACACCTCTCAGCCCGCCCTGACCCGTTCCATGAAAAAGCTCGAGTCGGATCTGGGAGTTTCTCTTTTTATCCGGAGCAAGAACCATCTCTATTGGCTTCTGTGCTCCTGTGCCGCAGTCCGTTCTCACTCCCATTATTAACAACGTGTTCGACGGGATGACCATATCAGCAGACATGTCAGACGATGCGGACTTCATCGACCGGATCAAAAGTCATGAATACCATCTGGCCGTCCTGCACGAGAAGCCAAATGACGAATACATATATTCTAAAAAATGCGGGCATGAGGATTTATACATTTCCCTCATGCCCGGTGAACCGCTTACCTTTTATCCGGAGCTCCATCTCTCCGATCTGAATGGTCGCTCCATGCTTCTTTATACCCGCATCGGTTTCTGGTCATCGCTTGTTTCCGGTAAAACCTCAAATGTCAACTTTCTTCTGCAGATGGATCGTTCTTCCTTCTACGAGCTTCAGGAAAACTCCGGATATCCCTCCTTTACTTCCAGCTATTTTAAGCGCCGCGGGAATATTTCGGAAGGCAAAGTGATCGTTCCCATCGCCGACCCCGAATGCCATACTGATTATTATCTCGCCTGTCTCGCTTCTGAAAAAGACCGATATAAGGTGCTTTTTAATCAGGTGACAGATAAGACTATCTTATAAAATTTCAGATCAAACCCTTTATTTTTTCACCTCCCGTGGGCTGCCTGTAGGAGGAATGGAATCGTACCGCTATCAAGTTTATCATTTCACCTGTCCCGGCTGCAGATGAAGCGGAGATCCGTAGCCCACGCCAGACGCTGCGGCATCCACGTCTTCTCTGGAAAGCTCAAATGCGGACAGTGCAGCCAGAAGTACAGGGGAGAAAAATGCGAGACGCCGACAGTGACAAATCCTACGCCACCTTCCTTGTCGCAAAGGATACCGTGCTCGACACTTCAGAACTTGAAGCAGAGAAAAAGCATCTTTTGGAAGAGTTGAATATCGTTTCTGCAATGATCCAGAAATCCATCGAAAAGAATTCACGCATTGCCCAGAATCAGGAAGAATACCGGAAACATTTCGATGAACTGAATTCCCGCTACGATAGGACAAGGGAACGTTACAACGAAGTATCGGAGCAGATCACATAAATGATATCTGAGGGTCTGTTCCTTCCGTATTTCTTTGTCAATTCAGCAGATTTACTCCCCCGCCCATGACCGCGATATCTACTGCCGTTGCGTCCTCAAGATGGAACATCATCAGCTTATTCCCGGTCTCCTCGTTATAGATGCTCTTAAGATTCGGGGATGCCTCCAAAGCTGCCTCGGCATACTTCGGGTCCGTCTCAAATACAGCTTTTCCGGTATACCGAAGCCAATGCCCGTCCTGCTTTGCAGCGACAATCTCCGTTTTCGGATTTGCCACAAGCTGCTTATACACATCCTTAAAGTCTCCAACTCCGAAAATAATCTTGCCATCCATCTCCATATGTGCTCCAAGAGGACGTACCTTCGGCTGATCACCGTCTGTGGTTGCCAAAAAAAATACTCCCGCCTCTGTCAGAAAATCATTTACTTTGCTCATTTTAGTTGCCTCCTTGGTTTGTAGTTTATGTTAAATGTTTCTATTACCGTGCATCAGTCTGTGCATTCTTTTCCTTAAGATATCCGATATATTTATTCCCCCAGACTTCAATGCTTTCAAGCACCGGTTCAAATTCACGCCCGATGTCCGTCAGCTCATACTCCACACGAAGCGGAACCTCCGGATAGATGGTTCTCGTCAGAAGCCCCTCGCCCTCCAGATTTTTAAGATGCGTGGCAAGCGTCGCCTGGGTGATATCAATCTCTTTCTGTATCTGGTTGAACCGCTTTGGACCGTCTATCAGCGCATGCATAATAAGAATTGCCCATTTGCCCGACATCAGCTGCTGCGCCGTCACATAAGGACACATCCCGAACTGATTCGCCTTTTCACATTTCTCTTTCTTCATAAAACCTCCAGCACTCAAGCAAAACATACCTGCTCAAGCGAAAAATCCTACTTGACGGCATTCTATCACAGTTGTATTATTTTTGCAAGTCGGATTATTAAACTTATGAAAATAATTTCAGGAGGTATATCATTATGATTGACACAAAAATGCCTGTCATCTTCTCCGGCCACGGCAGCCCCATGCTTGCGCTGGAGGATACTAAAGTAACAAAGAGCCTCAAGAAGGTCGGCGAATAGATTATCCGTCAGTTTGGAGGACCAAAGGCGATTCTCGCTGTCTCGGCGCACTGGTATACAAAGGGGACCTATGTACAGAGCACAGAAACCCCGAAGCAGGTCTATGATATGTATGGCTTCCCAAAGGAGCTTTATGATTTCAAATATCCAGTAAAAGGATACCCTGCGTTATCAAAGCGGGTCAGCAATCTGCTTGGAGATAGAGTGACCGTAAATGACGAATGGGGCATAGACCATGGCACCTGGACGGTTCTCTGCCATGTCTTCCCTGATGCAGATATTCCGGTGGTTCAGCTTTCCGTAGATGCCACGCTGTCTTCACAGGACATCTATGACCTTGGGAAAGCGCTCTCTCCCCTCCGGGAAGAGGGATATCTCATTTTTGCCAGCGGAAATGTAGTACACAACCTGCGCCGGGTGGAATGGGAAAATCCGAACGGTTCCCCAGAGTGTGTGACGTTCAATGATGCTATCACGGGATATGTCAAGAACAGGGATGACGCCAAAATCATAGCCTACGATGCCGTTCCAAATGCGGCTTATGCCGTACCGACCCCGGAGCATTTCCTTCCTCTAATATATATGCTTGGAGCCGCTGAGGGCGAAAAGCCCCGCGTATTCAACAACCACTGTGAACTTGGCGCAATCGCCATGACGGGATATGCGTTCGGAATAAAAGGAGACTGATAAAATGACTATCTATGAAGCAACAAAGGGAAAGAAAGTCGATGTCGATTATGAGGCAGGTTGCCATTTCGAGATCGAGTACCTGTCGGATAGCGAATTGAAATGGAAAGCTCTTTCCAAACAGGCGGAAGGCGCTCCGGCAAGAAGTTTTTTCCTCATTCCCATCACCACCTTATAGGAACGCCCCGTTGCATACCTGTATCACCTGTCCCTTCACGTGCTTGCCCATGTCTGATGCCAAAAACAGGCAAGCATTCGCCTGATCGATCGAATCACATTCCGGACCGGGAAAGTATACGAAATGCTTGCTGTATTCCAGCATCTTTGCGCCACCCGGCTGCTCACCGGCTTTATTGGCAAGATGAGCCGGTGTATCGTATTATTTCAGATTTTCTTTCAGGAACTCTTCGATCTTATCGAACGGGATGATATCCTTCCGGTCATAAAGATCCGTATGGCTCGCTCCCGGAATGATGAGAAGCTCCTTGTTATCTGCATAATTGCTGTCCTTTACCATATCTGCATAGGCATCCTTTGAAAGATAGCAGGAATGCGCCTTCTCGCCGTGAACCATCAGCACCGCGCTGCGGATTTCCTTTGCGTAGGTAAATAGCCGCGTATTCATGAGGGAAGTTCCTGCCGTAACATTCCATCCATTGTTGGAATTGACGCTCCTTGCATGATATCCTCTCGACGTCTTGTAGTAGGCATGATAATCCTTCACAAAGTACGGAGCGTCCTCCGGAAGCGGATCGACGACGCCGCCAGCCTTGGCGTAATCGCCATTTTTATAATCTGCCGTTCTCTGTGTATTTACCGCCACTCTCGCCTGATGACGTGCTTCCTCGTTATCTGTTGAATCAAAGTATCCGTTTCCGGCAACACGGGACATGTCATACATTGTGGATGTAACGGTCGCTTTTATTCTTGTATCAATACAGGCTGTCTGCAGTGCCATGCCGCCCCAGCCGCAGATGCCGATGATACCGATCTTCTCCGGATCCACATTCTCCTGCACTGACAAGAAGTCCACCGCCGCCTGAAAATCCTCCACATCGATATCCGGGCTGTGCATGTCTCTCGGAAATCCGCCGGACTCTCCCGTAAAGGAAGGATCAAAAGCAATAGCAAGGAATCCTCTCTCTGCCATTTCCTGCGCATAGAGGCCGCTGGACTGTTCCTTCACTGCGCCAAAGGGACCGGAAACTGCGACTGCAGCAAGTTTTCCTTCCGCATTCTTTGGCGTATACATATCCGCCGCAAGCGTGATGCCGAAATGGTTGATAAAAGTAACCTTCCTGTGCTCCACCTTTTCACTTTTCGGAAATACCTTATCCCATTCCTCAGTTAATTTCAGTTCTTCTGCCTTCATCATTTTGATTTACCTCCGCTTATCTAATTGCCTGCAGATCCTTTTCCGTTTTGCGAATCAGAAAGTCCAAACAGTCAACTTTCCTTCCGCTCTCGTGCAGCTCATCTAATGCCGCGCACCGTGCCATTTTCATCTTCCACAGGGCTGTGTCATAATGCCCCGCTTCGCACATCCAACATTCTCTTTATATTTTGGATTATAAAGGCTTGTGAAATCTTTCGCTAATGGTTATAATGAATATCGTGGTATTCCTATTTGGCATATCATAGAGCAATGAGCAGTGCAGTTTTGATTATGCTATATGCTGTGAGAGCTAGCTTGTACAAGCATATTTGCATAATCGAAACTATTCGGCGAATGCCGAAGAACCAGAAATGCGAAGCATTTGGAGTGCACTGCAGAGAGGACGAATCATATGGAAATAAGGACACTACGCTACTTTCTTGCAGTCGCAAGGGAAGAGAATATGACCCGTGCAGCCGAGATCCTGCACGTCACACAGCCCACTCTTTCAAAGCAGCTGAAGTCGCTGGAGGATGAGCTTGGAAAGAAACTTTTCACAAGACATTCCTTCAGCATCAAGCTGACGGATGAAGGCATGCTGCTCAGGAACCGCGCCGAAGACCTTGTCGCTATGGCAGATAAAATTGAAAAGGAGTTTGTTTCTCTGGATGATATTACAGGCGGTGAACTTTACCTCGGCCTGGCCGAATCTCACCAGATTCGCTATCTTGCTGAAGTAATTCGTGATTTTAAGAAAAAATATCCGAACCTTCATTATCATATCACCAGCGGTGACACCGAACAGATCGCCGATAAACTGGACAAAGGCCTTCTCGACTTCCTTGTACTGGCTGAAGATCCGGATTCTAAAAAGTATGAATATATAGAATTCCCTGAAGCAGATGTATGGGGACTTGTAATACCCGAGAATGATCCACTTGCATCAAAAAAGGCAATTCGAGCAAGCGACTTAAAGGGACTTCCCTTATTCTGCTCCGGACAAGGCTGGGATGGCGCAATCAAAGCATGGGCTGGAAATGATTATTCGGATTTGCGTTTAGAGGGTTCCTTTCGTCTCGCCTACAACGGTTCCATCTTTACCAGGGAGGGGCTTGGGTATCTCCTGACCTTCGATAAGCTGGTCAACACTTCCAAAGGAAGCGGGCTTGTATTCCGTCCGTTATCTCCAAGGCTTGAAACAAGGATATATCTCGCATGGAACAGATATCAGACATTTACGCCGATTGCGGAAAGATTTCTGGAACAGGCGCGGAGCAGTTTTGAGCCGTCCCATAAAGGTCAACCTTTAAGATTGCTTCGATCGGAGACTGAGACGGTGAACCCTGGATAGCGAGACCTTTTGTGTCAACGTTCGCTCCCTTGCATATCCTCTTCACATCCCGTGGCATGCTCGCAAGACCCGATCCCTCGTGAGTACTTACCACTCTGACTGCTTTCCCCTTAGCGTACCATTCGATACAAAGACATTCTTTGCACACCCTCTGGGCTTTTAGGGGGTGCAAGCTTTTTAACGGTTGCTGAACACCCATAAAAACTCATCACATGCACCTCGTCAAACTGGAATTTGAATTCCCAAAATCATAAGCGTTTGCCGCGGATTATAGGGTTTTAATGCAATCATCTGAAACCGCCCCAAACAAAGGATTTTTTGCAATCTGCTCACCGAATCCCTTTCTTAAATGTTACATCATTTCAACGACACCCTGGCAGCTCATAAGGGCAAAAGCAAGGGCAAGAAAAACCCATAACAGGATATAACAAGGTGTGGCACTCGGACGGCGGGGAGCAATCCCGCCGTTTTCGTTATAGCTCAAAATATATTTCAGACAATAGTTGATTTTTTTCACGTTTTCGTGATATAATATAAGTGACCATAAACAGGAGGTTTCATCTATGCCGGTATTGTCCAGATTTTACGGGATCATTATTCGTATGTATTTTCAGCAGGCGGAGCATAATCCGCCGCATATTCACGCCCTGTATGGTGAGGATATGGCCGCTATTGATATTCAGACAGGTGAAGTGCTGGAAGGACATCTGCCGCCAAAAGCGCTTGCTATGGTCCGGGAATGAGCGGCTATTCACAAAACTGATCTTCTGCATATGTGGGAGACGCAGGAGTTCAAGTCTCTTTCTCCCCTCGAATAAGGAGTTGATTGTATGTTCCATAAGGTGAAAGCGGTCAACGCTCTGCCGGACTATTGCCTGAGCGTACAGTTTGCGGAGGGCGTAACAAAAATCTATGATGTAAAGCCCTTGTTTGCCAAATGGGCACCGTTCAAGGCGCTGGAGCGTGCGCCGGAGCTGTTTTCCGGCGTGGAGGTCGATATGGGCGGATATGGGATCATTTGGAATGATGATCTTGACCTATCCTGCGATGAGCTGTTTGAGAACGGCATAACAGTCAAGACGCCCTTCGACGGGCTCATGGCCTTTACCGACGCCACCCAGCTTTGGGGGCTGAATGAAAGCACGCTGCGCAAGGCGATTGCTTACGGAAAGCTTGTCAACGGCGTGGATGCATGCAAATACGGGAAACAGTGGGTGATTTCCACGGAGGCTATGAAGCGGGAATATGGCCAGCCGAAAGTGGATTGAAAAAATTATAGAAAAGGTATTGACCTTACAGCAAACTGCAATGATATAACGGTTTCAGAAAGGAGGTACATGATATGACGATCAAGGAATTTGCCCGTCTCTGTGGCTGCAATCCGCAAACACTTCGTTATTACGATCATGTAAATCTGCTGAAACCGGTTAAAGTGGATCAATGGTCAGGATACCGTTATTATGAGGAGGAGCAGGCGCTTGCCTTTGTAAAGGTCAAAAATCTTCAAAAGGCTGGGTTTACCATTGAAGAGATAAAAGAACTCCTTGATAAGGATAATCATGTGATCTACAAAGCCTTCGGCGCTAAAATCACGGAGGAGGAGAAAAGGTTACAGGAAATCAGAGCTATCCAGAAGTCATATCAGACCGAAATGACAGATATGAAGAAAAAACTGGAAAACATTCGTGATAAGGTGAAAGAATCCATGGAGGCATATGATCCCACTGAAGAGTTCGGTATAGACAGAGATACCTATTCTCAGATGATAGAAAGCGTAAATGGGTTCTTTGAAAGCATGATTAGCCGCAATGATGATAGTGATTTTGAGTATTCGGAATACTCTGAGAGCGATGACGAATCACAGGAAGAACCGGAATATGTGGATCTGCTGAATAATCCTGACTATGAGATCGTCTATGAAAAGCATGGTTGGCGCTTTGTAAAGGACTTTTTTCGGAGTATTCTGCCCTTGATGAAGGACGAGATTATGCTTTGGTATTCCTTCTTTCCCAAAGCAAGAGCAATCATAACGCCTTCGCCAACACGGCCCTTGGTATGTTGCTGAGCTGCAATCCAAAAGACCCGGACAACAAAAGGTCTCTGAGCTGTAATGTGTCGGATTCAAACGATGAACAGAATCATTTTTGGCTCCTAAAACGCAAATAATCCAATGATTTGCTTGCCCTGCAAGCCACAATCTTGCGGGGTGTATTTCGCTCTCAAACGGCGAGACTTTGTTACGCAACAGGCTTTAAGAAAGAACCTTTCCCTTATCCCAACCCGCAAGGGCAAGAACAAGGGAAACTTTTTATCAGTCGCCGCCTACTACCTTATCCAGCAGGCGGGCCGAGGAGCGTTTCGCTTCCCTTGTCGAGTGAGCGTAGATGTTCATGGTGGTACTGACGTCAGCGTGTCCCAAAAGCTCCTGTACGTCCTTCGGCGCTGCCCCATTGGAGAGCAGATTGCTGGTGAACGTGTGCCGAAGCTGATGGAAGTGGAAGCCTTCAAGCCCCGGTATCTTCTTTGAGGCTGCCCGGCAGGCGATCCCGACCGTGCTGGACGATTCATAGCACCCGTCCGGGCGGAGACATACGAGGTCGATCTCTCTGTAGTCCTCCGGCACTTCCTCCGACCTTTGCAGACTGTACAGCTCATAGTAGCTGCGGCCCTTCTCCTGTACCTGCTTGTAGTAGTTCAGGCTATAAAGCTCGCCGTATTTGAAGCGGTTTTTGTGCTGCTCGGTCTTGGCCGCCTTGAGTATGCCCGCCAGCGTGTCGCAGAAGTCCACCGTGCGGATTTTGCTCCGCTTGGTGGTGCCGACCTCCGTCTTGTGCCTCGCACCATTGTAGCGCATACTGCGCCGCACCGTGATGGTCTGCTCCTTGAGGTCAATGTCCTGCCAGGTGAGGGCGCAAACCTCGCCGATCCGAAGCCCGGTGTAGTAAGCGATCTGGATGGGCAGGAGCGCCGGATTATCCTTCTTTTTTAGATAGTCCGTCAGAGCCTTGAACTGCTCGTAGGAAATCGTCGGGACGGTCAGCCCGTCCTCGCTGTCCTCGTTGAACAGCTCGTAGCTTTCCTGCTTCTGCCTGATCTTAATATACTGCATCGGATTGAAGGTCAGCAGCCGCTTGGGGAAGACCGCAAACCGGAATGCTCCCTGCATTACCGCCGAGAACTGCCGCATATAGCCCTTGCTGATGGGCTTGATCTTCGTTCCGTCGGCATTGGTGCCTCCGAAGGACAGGAGATCGAAGAACGCCTGCAAATGCTCCGAGATGACGGTTTTGAGCTTCCGGCTGCCGATGGGAAACTGCTTGATGCGTCCCACAGCCCCCTGGTAGGCCATCACAGTACCGTTAGAGAGATTGCCGGGCTTGACTTCTTCCTCGATCCACATATCCAGCAGATCGCCCACCGTGACGTTTTCGGACCGAGCAACGAACTTCTTTGCCTCGTAGTCCTCCATCGCCTTTCGGAGCAGGGCTTCCGTCTCGGACTTGCTTTCCGTCCCGGCGAATTCCTTCTGCACCAGATTCCCGCTTTCGTCTTCGACGTAGAAGCGGTAGTACCACTTTTTACCTTTCTTTCTGACAGATCCTTTTGCCATAGATCGTGATTCTCCTTTCCGTATCCGTGGCAATCGGGTCTGTGACATATGGTGTGCGTGTTACCATATC
>CACYXH010000081.1 GCA_902778245.1 uncultured Lachnospiraceae bacterium
GAAAGCATGATGCCATCAGGGTTTCCAGCAATAATCTCCTCGGCAGACGTCAATGCGGGGTACACCGTCACCTCACAGCCTCTCTCATTTAAGCTGCGGGCAATATTGCGCTTTGCCCCGAGATCCAGCAGCGCCACCTTCGGTCCGTCTCCCGGCAGCACATATTTTTCCTTGCAGGTCACCTTCTCCACCACTTTTCCGGTGGTGTAAGCCTTCAGTCTTGGCAAAATGTCACTCAGATCGGTATATTCCTTCGTAGTGATCATGCCATTCATAGTGCCTTTTTCACGAAGGATTTTGGTCAATGCGCGGGTGTCAATACCTGCGATGCCGGGGATATCATAGTTCGACAAAAAATTCTGAATCGTATCGGTAGAACGGAAATTGCTGGGAAGACGTGATAACTCGCGGACAATGAAACCATCCGGCCATGGCCGTTCCGATTCCATATCATCATAACAGATGCCGTAATTGCCTATGAGCGGATACGTCATGGTAACTGCCTGTCCCGCATAGGATGGGTCTGTCAGTACCTCCAAATATCCGGTCATTGATGTGTTGAATACAATCTCACTGATGACCTCACGATCCGAACCAATACTGGTTCCCTTAAAAACCGTGCCGTCCTCAAGTATCAGGAATGCCTTCTTCATACTTTCACCGTAGTCCTTTCTCTTGTATGTTATATATTCAGTGCTTCGCCCTGCGTTTTACACAGAGCCATGCCCCAGCAGATTAGCAGAGCCATGCCCCAGCAGGTAAGCAGAGCTTACCTGCTGGCGGGCTTCGCCCTATCCGTATCAAATAGATAACGCGATTGTAAGCAAGCTTCCAATCGCGTCACCTATTTTCTACTGGCATGGCTCTGCTTTGCCCAAATTGCAGAAATTATACTATAATCTTGGGCATATTGCAACTGTTTTCTTTTTATATTGCCAACGATGATTATACTCTTACTTTTTATATCTCATTCATCCACAATTCGTAGGTCAATTCTTTTCTTTCTTCTTCTGAAGCTTTGTTCCGCCTTCCGCCGGTGCAGGAGGTATTCTTCATGCCCAGCTTTTCCATGACACGGTAGGAGCCTCTTTTTTCCACTCTTCCTCTGCGTCCCCCAAATATCCGATGGTCTCCTCCAGCGTGTTGTTTGGCAAAAACAACATATATCTCGTATTTTCCAGATCAGAGGCGTATTTGTGAGTCGACTCCAGATATTCCATACTCATGGGGCGCAAGATCAGACGAGACGTTTTTATTTCCATACGTTCCTCCCTCATTCTAGCGCCGCGGACTCACCCAAGCGCTGTCCGTATCTCCTCTATCGCCTTGTCCATGATCTCATCTACATTGGCGTCTTTCAGGTCTAATCCCTCCGCAAAAAAGCATTCAATGGACGGTATCTGAAAGAAAAGCCTGCCGACTTCCCGGATGTAGCCAAATCCATAATGTTCCGACACAATAGGGCCGCCTGCGGTGGTAACATAGATCAATTTCTTTGCAGTACACATTCCGTATGGCTTCTCTTCCTCATCATAAGCAAACGTGAGTCCCACAACGCATATGGATTCTATATAATTTTTCAGCAGCGCCGGGAAGGAAAGATCCCAGTAGGGAGCTGCAATCAGAATATTATCCGCTGCGGCAAACTGACGGGCATATCGGAACAGTGAGTGCTGCGTCTCTCCCCTTAAAAGGAGTTCATTCTTCAGCAGGAGCATCTCATTGTCAAAAGGCAGGAGGTTCTCCTCAGCCAGTTTCACTTCCTGGATATCACCGCTCAGGTGTTTCAGCACCTCCTGTGCCAGAATCAAAGTTCTCGATTCCGGGCGAACGCACGCATTAATAAATAATGTTGTCATCTCTTTCTTTGCTCCTCTCACTGCTCTTTTCTATTCTCCCAGTATCTGGCGATTGCATGTTCATCAAGATTTTCCCCTATCACGATAAATACTTCCTGACCCACCGCTGAAGGTTTTATAGAAATGTCCTGCTTTGTAGCATTTATTTCCAGCCATCTATCCTGTCTTGGAAGATAACCCTTGATCCGGAAAACATTCCCGCACCTTTCATCCTCAAATATTCTTTTAATTATCTCTTTGAGAGAAGCAAGGGACCACTGCACATGAAAAAAGAATAAGGAATCGTATTCTCCATCTTCTACAATCTTTTGTTTTACATATTCATATCCTGTGTATCCACATGTCAGAATATTTTTATAATCCTCCGCTGTCATATGTTCCCATTCACGTGCCAGCACATCCTTATCAATCAAGACTCTCTTACAGCCAATATCAGCCAGGCACTGATTCAGGTACTTCACGATCTCTGCGGTCTCTTCCTTACTTATGCCCGTGCTCTTACTAAGCACAATCTTCCCCGCTTTCGCTAACTGTGAAGCGAGAATATATTCCGACTCCTTTGAAAGATCTCGTTCTGCTTTCGCATCGACAATCGATATCACATTACCGATCTGATACCAGCGATCCAATGGTTCTTCGTACAGCAGGTCAAAGAATTCCTCCACATCAAAAATTCCGGATGGTTCCACGAGAACATAGTCATACCCCTCCATTCCCATGGTGATCAGTTTTGTTTTCAGCCTGCGTCTGTGACAGTCCAGATCGTTGCCGCCGATCACCATCTCAAGCTGCACCGCATCATCAAAGTCATCTCCAAACGCCTGCTGGAGGATCAATCGGTCCACATTTATGGCGCCGAAATCATTCTCAATAATGGCAATACGCATTCCCTGACTCAGCAGATACTTTGCATATTGTATGATAAATGTTGTCTTTCCGGCTCCCAGAAAACCGGTAATTAAATCAACTTTAATCATTTTTAAGCCTCTCTAATGTCCCACAGCCCTGCTGATATCAATCCGCATTTTTTATCAGGAATAGTTCCCGGGCCGACAGGCGCATGATGGTTTCTGCCAGTTCAGAGCGCATTGTGCGAAGGCTTTTCCACTCTTCCTGCGTCAGATCGCTCCCCTGCCCGTGAAGGATATGCGCCTTTTTTGACAGCTTCAGGAAATCGGCGGGAAGAATGTTTTCTTTCAGGAACAATGCCCATCTTCCCTGATCATTTCCGAATTCAAAATAATACCTTCCTCCTCCGGGGGCCTCCGGTGCGTTTTTCCCCGCGCAGTAGCTTTCTTCCAAAAGCAGGATCCCGTCCCGTTTTACGCGAAGCACCATCTCCACGCAATCAATAATGCCTGGGCCGTGAATGCCCAGTCCGGAATAAAAACTCCAGCCGCCCCGCTTCGGAACAGGGTCATCCAGCTGCGCAAAAACCAGCTGCAGCCCCCGAAATGCCAGCGCCACGCCTGCCGGATAAGCGCCTCCGTGAAACTTCATCACATCCTGGTAGGAGATATCAAAGATATTACCCTGGTCCGATATAGTAATGCGTTCTTCTTCCATTTCCTTAGTCGAAGAACAGAGCCGTCACATCATAGGCTTCCTCTATCATACCGGACTCGTACATGAAATCAGCGGTTTTCTGGAAACCGTCAATATCTTCCTCGGTAATCTCCGTGTTAAAATCATAATACGAATACATCTCTTTCACAGCTTCTAAATCCAGATCAAGATAGTCTGCCGCCAACTGCAGCGCTTCTTCTTCGTTATTGGTAATGAAATCTGCGATCGTATCCTGCGCTTCGCCAAGTTTTTCAATCACATCCGGATGTGCCTCATAAAATTCTTCTGTCACCGCCACTGCAATGATCGCCTTGATCAGACCTTCGCCATCCGTAATCTTATGATAGCCTGCTGCCTCGCAGTTGTATGCGGCCGCCCCGGCCACCATAGCAACATCCAGGCTGTCCCCGTCAAGAGCTGCCTTTGCGTCGGGAATGGACATATTTACATAATCTACATCCTCAATGGTCATATCCGCAGTCGCCAGATAGGATACCAGTAGTTCATGAAGGTTTGTTCCGGTAGGACCTGCGATCGTTTTTCCTCTCAGGTCTTCCGGAGATGTGATGCCCTCGTCCTTTGTATACAGGCAAAATGCCTTGGGGGAACGGCTATACATATTCAAAACCTTGATGTCAGCGCCTGCCGCGGCAGACTGGATGATGGAAGTTCCGCCCACAGCGTATAGAACCTGAACATCCCCGGAAGCCAGTGCCTGTGTCTGATCCGCGCCGGAGGTCAATTCCGCGTAATCCACCGGAACGCCCAACGTCTCTGCGAAGATCCCCTGTTCTTTTTCTACAATGCTGGGAACATTCAGCGGAGAGGTTACATAGGTGAAGGTAAGTTCATCCACCGATAGTTCTTCCGCTCCCGCGACCATGCAAAGTGATGCAGTTCCCATCATGGCTGCCAGTACCAATGCCGTTACTTTCCTGTTTCTCATAATACTCCTTTCCGGGCGAACTCATGCCGCCCTGGCCGTGATTCCTGCCCGGCCTTTGAAATTTTAGTTATCTATCTAAAAGCAGAAGAATTTTCCGCTTCAGATCAATAAATCGGTCATCCATCAGATCCCGCTGTCTTTTCTCCATAGGCACCTCAACTTCAGCCTTGATCACACCATTTTCCATAATGGCGATCTTATCTGCCAGTGTCAAAGCCTCGTCAATGCTGTGTGTCACAAATAGGATGCTGGAACCAGTCTGTGCATGAACCCTGAGCAGTTCTTTCTGCATCTGCCCTCTTGTGAAATAATCCAGGGCGGCAAAGGGTTCATCCATCATGATAAAAGACGGTTCATAAGCCAGTGCCCTGGCAATTGCGCACCGCTGCTGCATTCCGCTGGAAAGCTGCGACGGATATGCACGGGTAAACTCACTCAGACCAACGGTAGCAATGATCCTGTGTATCGCGTCTTCATCGATTTCTTCTTTCCGAAGACCAAACGTCACATTTCCCCAGACATTTTTCCATGGCATCAGCCGGGGCTCCTGAAAGACAAAAGCCGTCTTATGCCCGCTGTCAAACCGGATTTCCCCGGCATCCGGCTTTTCCAGCCCTCCCGTCAATCGCAGGAGCGTCGTCTTTCCGCATCCGCTCTGCCCCAGCAATACTGTGATCTTCTTTTCCGGTATCTGCAGGTCAATGCCTCTTAGTACCTGCAGCATGCGCTCTTCCACCTGATAATTTTTCTCTAATCCAATCAGCCTAATCCCAGCCATTTCCAGCCATTCCTTTAAAGAAACGATGGATCAACCATCCAAACAAACGATCCGTCACCAAGCCAACAAATCCTATCACAATAATTCCTACAATTACTTTATCCGTTCTGGAGGTCTGCTGCGCAAACAAGATCATATGACCCAGCCCCGTGGACGCTGCCACCATCTCTGCTCCTATGATCGCTCTCCAGGCATACCCCAGTCCGGTCCGCATACCCACCAGGATATCCGCCAGCGCGTTGGGAAGGATAATCCTGAAGAATACGCGCGCTTTTGAGTAGCCAAAGGAGGTACCTACCTCGATCAGCTTCTGGTCACATCCTGTAAATCCCTTCACTATGCTCAAATACATTGGGAAAAAGGATGCAAGCACAATGATCACGGTCTTTGTTGTCTCCCGGATCCCGCACCAGAGGATCAAAAGCGGTATCATACTCAGCGGCGGTACATACCGAAAAAAATGGATCAGATACTCAAAATATGGTCCGGCCGCCGGAATCAGGGAACGAAACATTCCCAGTATAAACGCAATGACAAACGCAATCCCGAAACCCTTTAGCACTCTCCCAAGACTGATCCCGATATCCCTCAGAAGCTCTCCTGATTTTACCATCTTAAGGAAACTGCTATAGACTTTCTGGGGAGACGGCAGGACATAAGCATTAAAAATACCTGCAGCGCACGCAAAATACCATGCCGCAAACAAAGCCAGGATACCGATCAATGGCGGAAGGATTTTTCCAATCTTACTGTTCTTCATAACACTCCATCTCCTTGGCTGTACCCGTTTCACTTTCGGATATCTCCCCTGTCAACCGCAAGTTCATAGCCGATGGAGTTCATCCTGTGATCCAGACAATGCCTGCACTGAGCAGCTTCCTCTCCGGTGCAGATCTTGTTGTCGTAAAGTTCATATTGCTTTCGAACTCCCACCGGTGACAGGTTCGGCATGATGACGTTAGCCCCCGCCTGGATGCCTTTTTCTCTCCCCTTAGGATCTATTGTCCCCAGAGCAGTAGTGGCAGGCAGAAGAACCGGAGGATGGATCAGCCTTATGATGCTGAGCAGGTAGCAGGTGAGTTCCAGCGTTCCCGCCGGTTCATTACAAAATGGCGTATCGTGGTGGGGGATAAACGGACCGATGCCGCACATGTCCGGCAAAAACTCTTCAATGAATTTCAAGTCCCTGGCCAAATGTCCGGACGTCTGATAAGGCGACCCTACCATAAAACCACAGCCCACCTGATATCCAATGTCCCGCAGGTCCTGCAGGCACTGCATACGGTGTTCAAAAGACATTTCTGAAGGATGCAAACGCATATAGTGCGTCCTGTCAGCAGTCTCATGACGCAGCAGATAGCGGTCCGCTCCCGCATCATACATCCGCCGAAAGCTTTGCTTTCCACGTTCCCCCATTGATATCGTGACGGCACTGTCAGGATGCCTTCGTTTTATTTCAGAAATCATCTGGCATAAAAGCTCGTCCGTGTAATAGCCATCTTCGCCCCCCTGAAGTACAAAAGTGCGAAATCCAAGGATGTGTCCTTCGTCTGCGCAATCAAGAATCTGCTCCGGCATCAGGCGGTACCTCACGCAGTTTTTGTTGCTTCGCCGTATGCCGCAGTAGAGGCAGTCATTTTTGCAGATATTGCTTATTTCGATCAGTCCCCGGGTAAAGATGAGGTTCCCGTAAATGCGCTTACTTATTATTGCTGCCTCCTTTACCAAAAGAGAGGCAGCTTCTTCTGTCCGATGATCGATCAGATACTGATACTCTTCCAAAGACAGACTATGCTTTTCCGCCAGCGTGTAAATTAGCTCATACAAGCGGTCATCCATCCTCGCATCCTCCTTTCAGCAGAGCATGAATCTCGGGAAACATACGGACACTCCGCTCCAATGTTCCAGTCATCTGCGCGATGGCGATACCGTAATTAGTAAATGGGATCCCCTGATCCTTCGCGCATTTCATGCGGTACTTTACTTCCCTTTCGGTAATCATGCAGCCGCCGCAATGGATGATCATGGAAATTTCCGAGAGATCGTCCGGGAATTCCTGCCCGGTGCATGTTTTAATATTCAGATTTTTCCCAGTGTACCGTTTCAGCCAGTTGGGGATCTTAACCGTACCGATATCATTGCACTGGCGATGATGTGTACATCCTTCCGCCATCAGTACCGTATCACCATCCTTCAGTCTGTCCATTGCCGCAATTCCTGCAACAGCTGTATCCAGGAAGCCTTTATAGCGGGCCATAAGAATCGAGAAAGAGGTCAGGGGGATCTCCTCCGGCGTGATCTCGCTCACGACCTGAAAGGCCTGGCTGTCGGTGACAACCATTGCCGGTTTTTCTGCCAGTCCATCCAATGTAGCAGCCAGTTCGAATTCCCGGGTGACAATTGACATCGCGCCTGCGTCCAACACATCCCGGATCGCCTGCTGCTGGGGAAGGATCATCCGGCCTTTTGGTGCTGATTCATCAATGGGACAGACCAGCACAACAAAATCCTTTGGCCGGATCAGATTGCCGATCAGCCGGTGCGCCGGATCCTCTTTCGGGGCAAGCGCACCCAGCTTTTCTTTCAGTTCCCTGACATTCGTTCCTGTGACAGCGCTGACCCAAAGAGCGTTCTCATTCTCTTCCTGAGGTTTCTCCACCAGATCGCTTTTATTGTAGACAATGAGATATGGTATTTTCTTTTCCAGAAAAATCTCCAGAAGCTGGCGGTCGATTCCATTCATTCCCACAGTTCCATCCACCACCAGAACGGCAATATCCGATTTGTTAAGAATCTGCTTCGTCTTTCTCACGCGAAGTTCTCCCAGCATGCCGGTGTCATCAAATCCCGGCGTATCAATGATCACCACCGGACCAAGAGGAAGGAGTTCCATCGCTTTGCTCACAGGATCCGTGGTGGTGCCTTTCTTATCTGATACCACTGCCAGATCCTGGCCGGTGACAGCATTTACAACGCTGGACTTTCCGGCATTTCTGCAGCCGAAAAAACCGATGTGGAGACGGTTTGCCGAGGGAGTAACATTCAAACTCATAGTTTTTTCTTCCTTTCTACTAAAATAATCCAGCAGGAGGAGATTTCCGACTCCTGCTCACATAAAATAACGCGGTATCCCCGTAAGAAGACACCGCGTCACAGTAACAATATATGAACCTGAGCGTTCCATCGTATCTTTCGCCTCAAGGTAAGTTTCGGCGTCAGGGGATGTGATGGTATAGAATCTGTGTAAAATTTTTATTAAACGGAAGAATATGTTGCTTTGGCATTGATGCCATCCATTCGTCCTAAACCACCGGTAAGTGCATTAATCTTGTTCATGGGAGCGTCAATGGCAATGCAGATCACGCTGATCCCCTTTTTGTGATAGGGAAGGCCCATACGCCCTATGATATACTCTGCGTACTCATGCAGCAGCGCATTCAAAGCCGGGACAGCTTCCTGTTTTTCTACAATAATGCTGATAACAGCTACTCTGGTATCCATATGATCACTCCAATTCAATGACACCATAATACAAACTCGTCAAAAAAGCAAGCATTTTTCGCAAAAACTACTTTTCTTTATTCCGCGCCTTTCAGCGTCTCCACCATATCCAGCCTGCGGATCTTTTTATTGAACAGATATCCCACTGCCAGCGTTACCACTAACACAAATGCTCCGCTGAGCAGATAATAGACAAGATTAATGTGCAGATAATAATCAAAGTTATCGTCATTGCTGTTCATCATGGCAACCAAAAGAGGCTGGGCAAAAGGCACGCCCAGGATAATTCCGATGACGGAAAGCCAGAGGTTTTCCAGATTCAGAACACGGCGGATCTTTTTATCCGGCAATCCCATAACTTTCAGTGTTGCAAATTCCTTCAGTCGTTCATGGAAAGACATGTTCCCTGCATTATACAAGACCGCAATAATCAAAACCAGGGAGATGATCAGCATAATGTATACCATCAGGTTCAGAACCTCATAACCCTCCAGGAATATCCGCCGAAGTTCCTCTTTCTCGTAAACTGCGCTGACATTTGCATTTTCCTGGTAAGCAGTCAGATCCTGATCACTCACTAGCAGCGTCGGTGAGAATCTGCATCCTGTTTTCTCCAGGTCCTCGCGGAGCATGGCAATTCCAGCCGTCTCCGGGCTGCGGCTCAGCACTCCGATCTGAGACTCATACCAGGTATTTTCCGTATAAAGATGCCAGTAAACGGTATCTCCCACTTCCACCCCCAGCGACTTTGCCAGGCGATAGGTGATAGCAATCTCTCCGGGCGCCAGCTTGATCGTATTGGCTTTCGGATCAGTCAGCTGATAAAGACCTTTCCCCTCAA
>CACYXH010000082.1 GCA_902778245.1 uncultured Lachnospiraceae bacterium
CCATGTGAGTGAGTTCAAGCAGATGAATTCAATCATCGGCACCACCTCCCCTCATGCGGCTCCGTCGTTTCCTCCGAACCGGCAGAGCCATTACTGCTAACAGCAGCAGCGCTGTTAAGAATATCCAGATATAAGGATCCGAAAATATGCCGGAGCCTGTTGGTGCAGGAAGCGGTATTATTTGGACATTCCTGATCCTGATCGTATAAACCATCGTTCCGTCATCATCCAAGGAGGGCGTCAGATCGGCCGATGCGGTGGATGACAGAAGCACCTCACCGCTCTCACTGATCGAAAATCGGATCGGATCCTGCAGTTTTTCATATCCGTCCAATGTCTCTGTCTCTATCAGATAGTAAGCACCGGCAGGCAATGTCTGATCGATGGACGGTATCACACCGGTTTCGTCCGCAGAAATCAGTTTCTCATAGCCCGGTATGGGGCTATAATCCATGATCGTACGGCCATCGACCGTCACCTCACGGCGCAGTTCAAATCCTACGCCGGAAAGCGGAGCCGTTGTGCCGTCGCTTCTCGCAGTCTGTACGAGCGCTTCCAGCCTAAAGGGACGGTTTTTGATAATCAGGGAGGCCATCTCATTTTCCGTCGCTGGAATGATTTCATACCAGCCATCCGATCCTCCCGTTACCTCCAGCGTTCCATCGGATTTCAGTTTAAAGTTCAGGGCTTCCTTCAGGCTCTGATAACCGCCCGGAGACCTTGTTTCCGTCAATGTGTAGACGGTATTGACATTCACATACGCAATAGTGATAAGTCCCTCTGCGTCAGAGGTATAAGTACCTGCGCCTACCAAACCGCTGCTGTCGGTCAAAGTAAAGCTCGCCCCGGCTAAGGGGTTCCTGCCCCAATTCTGTTTTATCAGGCGGATGCCGCGGCGCGTGTTGGTAATGGTATCCGTACGGATGTTCTTTGCCGCTCCGGTGATCAGGCCAGTCGCATAGGATACTGTATAATCAAAGTTTCGCTCCGCCGATTCTTCTTTTGCCCTCGCCGCCACAGTCAGCTGCCCGCCGTTATCCAGCGGCTGAATTTCCCCGTATCCGGACAAGGCTCCATCGCCGTCAATGCTGTACGGACCAGTCAATGTCACCTCGCGGATCGAATAATCTGCAAGAGTATCCGTATTCTCTGCAAGGGTATCCCAGTAGTAGCAGACAGAGGTTGCCGGATGTCTGAGGCGGCGTACGCTGCCTTCCAGCAAGCTGCCCTTCACATATACGGCAAAATAGATATCGCCATGGTTCTCCATAAAACTCTTATCTGACCAGACCTTATTAACAGTCAGACCGAAGCCCCTTCGGTTATGTATCTCAATCGCCGGAGAGTCATTATCCCGGACGATACCGGAATTGACCGTATCCCCTTCCACAATATAGGATGCACCCGCCCGTTCATACTTGATGAGGGAATAACCGGCCGGTATCTCTGAAGATCGCTCTTCCACCTTAAACTTTGTACCGATCAGCAGATCACGCACCTCGACGCTGTATCCAGCCGGAATCCTGGAGATCGCGCCGCTTGAGGAGGCCTGAAACGTGACCGATGTTTTCTGCTCTGCCGGAATCTGTCCGTAGTCTTTTACCCCAATGGATACGAACCTTTGCGTCGCTGCATCCCATCTGCAGTAATTACCGGCTGAATCTTTTACATGGTAATCCTGCATATCGGCCAGCGTGAGTTCTGTGGCATTCTCATTGTCCAGATACAGACGGAAACTAAACCCGGTAGGATCGTCTTTGATTTCTGTATCTTCTGCATCATACAATCTCTTCGTAATCGTCAGGGTTCGCGCGGCATTTTCGCTGACATGATTGACAAAGGCAACCCTCTGACGATCCGCAATTGTGGCAGGTGCAGTCTCATAATCCATTCGATTTTCCCCCGCAGCCTGACCGGTAAGCCGGACATCATTCGCATAGACCTCATCGTAAACCTGCGTGTTTACCCCGCATTCCACGATCTTATACTGGATCGTGTTATCCGGCACATTGATGACCACTGTCTGGCTGGGGTTCAGAAAAAACACATTTTTGTATTCCTTTCCGCCCACAGGGGTATATTTCTCCATAAATTTGACCGGGATACTTGTATTCTGGTAAGTAACATTGATCTGGTCGTTCGTTTCATTCTTTTCGCCAAGCAGATGAAATTCGTTACTGTCTGGCAGCTGATAATAAATCTGATATGCATATTCCGCCAGTTTATAGTCCTGCTTCTCTGTGCCCGAAATCTGTTTGTTCAAAATTACCTGCCCTGGTTTAACAGAAGAGAGATTAAACCGCATATGGAGATTCGACGCGCCTGCGCCGCGCTCCATGTAGAAAATCTTCATGGTATGGGTGGTGTAATCTTTAAACACATACTGTCCGTTTTCATTCTTTTCAAAAATGCGGTTGAGGTAATTGTTTACCTCCTCGGTCGTCGCATCCCGATTACGTTTTTCATAATTCTCCTTAAAAACTTTATATAGCGTTGTCGGATTACCGTTTACATTGACCTCACCCGTCCTGTAGTTGATCGAACCCGGCAGAGCACTGTGGATACCGCCCAGGTCAATCACCAGCTCGCCGTCCACATAGAGCCAAAAATCGTCATCACCGGTAAATTCGTAAATGACGTCGTGCCCCCAGGCATCCAGTCCGCTGGGCGTCTGAACGAATCCTGCCTCGATTTCCACACCGAAATAGTAGTTCGGTTTTGAAACGAGGTACATCTGCTCATATTTTCTCGGATCTGCATCAGAAAGTTCATTCAATATTGCATCATAGAGATTCTGTCCGTTAACAGACGCAAAACGGCCCGCCTCCAGATCATTGAAGGGGAAAAACTGCCCGTGTTTGAGAGAACTCTTGTCTGACAGATCCGTCGTGCCGAGCTGTTTATAAACCCTGAAATTGCCATCCTCCTGAAGAGTGGCAAAGTTCTGAGTGCTGTCAAACTCGTAATAACCACTGCCGCTGTAGGTGGATTCGATAAATAGATGGTTGACTTCCCGTGCATTCTGAAACAACTCAGACAGGGATCCGCCTTTGGCCTTCGGATAACCGTTTTCTTGTAAGTCGGTGGACAAAAGATCCGGCACGGTGGTTTTTACCGCTCCGCCTTCGGAGCTACCTAAAAAATTGTTCTGAAGATTGTTATCACTCCCGAAGTCCACCAGCTTCATTGTGACGCCGTACTGCGTATGATCAACGGTTGGAACCGCAAGCAGGGTATCGTCATCCGTCATATCCTCAACGATAGCAAAATAGAAATCATCTGCTTGCGCATACGGACATGAAATGATTTGTCCGTCCTCCGCTTTCAGCCCCGCATAGGCGTAATAGGGATCATCCCACGCCAGTATGGTAGTGTAGTAGTCATTGTGGCGGCGGCCATTCAGATTAATCCCAATGGGATCATCCGACAGAAACTGACCATTTTCTATCTGCGGCGCAATGAATTTCCGCGCATACTGGTTATATAATTCATAGTAGTAATTCGGTTTCCCTGTTCCATCCTCGTAATACTCGACAAAATTCCAGAGCAAGGTGTTCACGGCCGCCCCCAGCCACTGTATGTGGTCACCGTTTTCGTAACAGCGGACAAGACTTCCATCGTGATCAATGGCATAGAATTCATATTTCTTCGTTTCTTCATTCCATACACGGGTGTATACAATGATCCTTGAGCCGTTCGTCACTTTTTCCGTATCCGAAACGCTGACCTTTCTGGCGGAATAAGGAATAAAATAATCCGAGGTGAGCTCGGATTGCTCCACCAAATTCAGCCACGCCCCATCTTCCGCGTTGGTTCCCGCTGTAAATCCGCTCTCCGTAAGTCCACTGAATGTAACTGCGCTAAGGCCCGATTCAATGCAGATCATGCCTTCCTGACCGCCGGTTCCAGGTTCCACCGTGATCAAAGCCGGGGTGTCGGACAGGTAGACTCCATTGGCATCAAGCTTCAGATACTTTATGCTTCCGCCAACATTAGCAGAAAGATAATACTGATCCCCCTGAACCCAGGTAAAGGTCCACATCGTGGCGTCGGTATCTTTTGGAACAAACAGTTTCTGCTGCCGGTCTTCCTTCTGTTCCATGACATTCAAAGCAAGTGCCTCCAGAGCATTGTTTCCCAGCGGGTTTGCCTGCAAAGCCTTGCCCGTAACGCCTCCGCTGTAGCCCATAATTCCGTAGTTTTTTCCATCTAACATATAGGGATCGCCGTCCGGAATGGGGGAATACCAGAGATTGAGTTTGGCATTATTGTCCGTTTTGCCGTTATCATATATTGCAAAACCGTTTCCGTTTTCCCCGCCTTGCATATTCCAGTACTTGTCACCGTTACTGATCAAAAACACACCAGAGGTGTTATCGGTTTCAATCGTAAATACAGTCTTATCTCCCTCATTTGCTGTCAAGCTCAAGCTATTGGATGAATTTTTGCTGATTACATACCTCTTCTGTCCTTCCGTGTTATAACAATAGGCATAGAACTGATCCTTACTCCCATCGACCGGTTCAAAATAGTACGGGGAGGCCTCAACGGTCGGATAGTTCCTTTTCGGCTTTGTCTTTCTTATACCGGTTCGGGTGTCATTCACCTTGTAAGTTTCATTTGTGAAATAGTAGCCGCTCGTATGACCTACATAGAGTCCACGGCTTCCCAGTTCAGCAAGCTCCTCCATCGTTGTCAGCTTCATCCAGTTATTCCCGGCTTTATTCGGACCGGTCACAATGGCATAGGCGGAAAAACCGTCTGTACTGAACGAAACCGTGTTTCCGTCTGTGACGGCTTCCAGTTCTTCCGGCTCCTCGCCAAAATGTACGACCGAATACGGTTCCGAAAAAGTCTCCTCTATCGTCAGCAATTCTACCGTCACGTACACGGTTGTCTGCGGCTGATAGTGCATCGACGGATCGTTCTTATCCACGATAGAAATATCCAACAGCTTTGCATAAGTCAGCGCAATGGAATCCATTCCAAGCACTTTTGCCGTTTTCTGAACATATTCCAGGTATCTTTCGCTATCGTCTGAAATCTCTTCTGTTTCGATCACGGCATCCGCAGGAATCCCGGCGTTGGCATCACATGTGACCGTCACCTTATAGGTCTGTCCGTCTGAGTCCGTAAGAATCCTCTCCAGCTTTACCTGCTGCACCACATACACCGAAAATCCGGTGGCGTCAAAGCGGATCTTTCCATCCTCTACCGTAAACTCTGTGATTTTCTCAGCGGTCCCATCATCTTTCACATGCCAGAGTTCCAATTCACCCCCTGCAGCAATCGCCGGATCACTGATCTCCATGGCGATCGGATGATCTTCGTCAGGCTGATACTCCTCCACTCCATCTACAATGCTGATGTCATATGCAGCCAGTGTAACGGTTTCCTCGCCAAAGTCTGCGTATTCCACCGTCACATCCGCAATCTCTGCCTCTGACGCTATCGGCATCATTCCACTTAGACTGACATTTTCCACTTCCACATTCTTTCTTCGAAGACCGGTATCTTTCACTACAGCAAAACCATCCGCCCCGCCCAATTCAAACGCCAGGTCTTTGCCTTCTATATCTTCCGCGAGAATACTTCCCAGCTTACCTTTGACAATTTCGTAAACGGACACGGTTTCCATCGGAGCGAGTTTGCTTACGGTATCAATATGGATCTTGATCTGCAATTTTATCCGGTCTTGTGCAGAAACACTCTCCACCGTATATGCACCGAGCGCCTCCAGCCCCTCCTCTGTATCAATCGAAACCTCTGTCAGAGAAGGTGTAAGGGTATCGTCAATTCCCAGAATGAAGATACTAATATCTTTCTTATCCCATGCATGAAAGATCATTCCGGCAGGAATGATCCCTTCAGGATCCGTGCTCTCAGACTCAGGTTCTTCGCAAGCATCCATTTCTTCGATCAGATCCTCCAGTTCCATCCGATCCGGATCATCCTCAGCTAATACTTCATCCTCCGCTCCGGTTTCTGTTAGCTCCTCTTCCAGCGGTATATTTTGCGCAGTTTCTATTATTGGTTCTTCTGAAAATTCGTTTTCTATAATACTCTCATCATCAAGTGCTGTTAAATCCTGCTCTGTTTCGGCATATACCTGCACAGCACAAAAAGCCGGTCCTAGATTGCCGGTTAATAAAATAACGATAAGAATACAAGCTGTCAGATTGTCAAAAATTTTATGATGTTTGTTCAATTACACTAACTCCCCTATATCACACACCGGTTCTGTTTCACGCATCCAGATACCGAAGGTTATCAAATTCTTTCCTGATATCACATCGTGCATTCTGTACATATATTATAATAATTTAAGCGTTCAAAATCATCTCAAGTCGGTGTTTTTTTTATGAATTTTTGTTTTTTTTTCAGTACAATCAAAAAAAACCACCAGAAATGTTGTCTTTCTGGCGACTTCACCCCTGCCTTATTGAGCAAAATGCAAACTTCCTTTTGTGATCTCCGCCCAGCTGTACTGCTCCATGTATTCGCCCCGGAAGGCATTGACCGCTGACATATCCCCTTCCAGCATGCGATAATAGTCGCAGTCGATCCGCTCCGGGCGAATTGCCAGCGTACTGCCTTTCCGAATCAGGATATCGTCCATTCCGATGCTCTGCAACGTGCTTTTCAGGTCATTGATCAGATTTCGGAGGTTTTGCTTCGCGCGCTTGATCTCATCCGGGTCTATCTTTTCATATAGAATGGCGTTCGCTTGTTCCGCCTCACAAGATACGCCTCTGCGGTCGATCAGGTAAGCAAGCAGTTCCTTCGTCTTACGACGGGAAAAAGACAACGGCTCATCCTGCCAGAATACTTCAAAGTCGCCAAAGCACCGCACTTGCAGCTTGTCCGACTTCTCAGGCAGATACGCAGCGACATTCACAAGTTCTTCCCGGATGCGCTGCGAATCCACCGGTTTCATCACATACCCGCTGACATGCAGACGATAGGCATCCACAGCATATTCATCATAGCCGGTGACAAACACGATCTTTGTATCAGGCACAAGTGTTTTTAATCTCACTGCCAGCTCCAGCCCGTCCAGATTCGGCATCTGGATGTCCGTAAAGATCACAGAAGGCAGGAGTTTTTCTTCTTTAATGGCAACAAGGGCGGCAGACCCCAGCGGGAAATCCCGGATCTGGGCATCCGGCACTGCTTCCTCGATTGCCTTATGCAGAAGACGGAGCATCTTCGGTTCATCATCAATCGCAAGGATCAGCATGTCACCGCCCCCTTGCAGATTTGGCAATATCCGATTTCTATATTCGTCAGTCATGTTCGATTTCTCTCCTATTCTTTGTCAAAACAATGGTTGCCGTCGTGCCTTTTCCGAAGGAAGACTCTACCTTAAGTGTCCCTTCGCAGACCTGCATGAGACGTTCCCGCACATTCTGCAGACCGACATGGAGACGTCCATCATCCGGATCCGCTCCCGGGTCGAAGCCGGGGCCGTTATCCTTGACAGATACCTCAAAACAATCCGGATATTCCCGTGTGGAGATGGTAACGGTTCCTCTTCCGTCCTCATTTCCTCTTACCCCGTGACGCACCGCATTCTCTACCAGCGGCTCCAGTGTGAGTGTCGGTATCGTAAAGTCCGTACAGGAAATATCATACTCTACCTGCAGGGCATCCTCAAAACGGATCTGTTCCAGCTCCAAGTAGAATTTCGTGTGGGACAGCTCTTTTTCAAAAGGAATAGAACCGACCGTTGAGAGTGAATCCATATTCCCGCGCAAATAACGGGAAAATGTGGCGGTGGCTGTCTTGGCCGCCTGCGGGTCACTGTCACAGAGTTCCTCGATCGCTCCGAGAGAATTATAAAGAAAATGCGGTTTGATCTGGCTGAGCATGATCTGAACCCTCTGCCCATCTTTTAACGCTCTCTCGTGTTCTCGCACAAACTGCAGGTGCAGCCAGATGTAAAAAAAGAGACTGCAGCTGACGATCGTATCTGTCAGAAAAGTGACCGGCTGCTGCTTGACTCCCACGCTCCCATCCATGATAAGCGCCCAAACGATCAGCAGAACATTGAATATGGGAATGCATATTTCCCGCTTTCTGACCTTCCTGTATTCGCGGAGTGTCAGATACAGGAGATATCCCAGCAAAGCAATGCTGATGTAAAAGCAGAAATCACCAAGTGCTCCGCGTTGATAGTGATTGTTCTCACTGATATAAAAGCAGATGCCGGAAAACAGGGCTGTCAGGTAAATTGCCGCATTCACACCGATCAATATCCATACAAAACCATATTTACGGTTTGGACTGACGATATACAGGAAAAGGACAAGAATGATGGGACGCACAACGTATCCGTAAATTGCCACAAGTGTTCTCAAAAATCGCATCGGTTCGCCTGCAGTCAGCAGATTTTCCAAATAATTCTGGGCAACCAGACTGATTACCAGAAATGCGATGATCAGCATAATCCTTTTATATTTTCTGCTGATATAAGAATCAACAAGGACCGCAAATATCAGACCAAGCAACTGCAGCAAAAGCGGGAGGAGCATTGCCAGCTGGTTTATGATCTCCTGATTTAATAAAGCCTCGAGGGCGTCCTCAATCATACAGGAACCTCTCTATACTTTCTTATTGAAATTCCACAAAAGATGCCTATTTCAAGCACTTTCTGGAACGCCTATAGTTCATTGACAAACAGATTTATGAGCGAAAAGTGCATCTTCTCTGTTGCGAAGTGCCTCTCTTCCGGCTGAATGGGTATAAGAAATAAAACGTCATCACTTTTATGAAGGCGATCCGTCTCCCGTTCATCCTATGGCCGCTAACCTCTCATGTCTAACAGGGTCATCCGTGTTTCTCAGCCCGAAGCCCTAAATTCCTTCGTCCAGCCTACCCATAGTGGGATGCCGCCCTTGCTCCTTACCAGGGTCATGCCCTATTCCACATGCTTTGGCGGCGTCGCTCTGCTTTGTCTGATAGAGAGCACTCCTGTAATCCAGCGCCAATCGAATCTGGCGGACGTTCACTGGTACATTTGTGCGGGACTTATGCTGCTTCCGGACGTATGATATCTCTGCGCAGTTTCTCCGCATCAAACTCACACCCAGTTTTCAGGATCGTGTAGAAGACCCGGATCGCCTTGCAGGCCACAGCTATCTTTGCCTGCATGCCGCCAAGAGGATTCCGCGTTCTGTACCGGTAATACATGAACACCTCTGAAAACGCTTCATTCCAACTGATCAGCGACCTGGCTGACTCATACATCGTCCTTCGTAGCCTTCTTCTGCCCCTTTTGCTGATACACGGCTGACCTTTTTTCTTGCCTGAACTGGCTTTTGTAATCTCCAGTCCGGCAAGCTTCTGAACCTGTTTCGGATCGGTGAAACGTCCGATATCACCTACATCCGCAACAAAGCCGATGACCGTGCTCAGCCCTACTCCTTTTACGGCGAGCAGTTTCTCCACATGCGGCACCTTCATGATCTCTTTCGACAGGAATTCATCAAGCCGCTCCAGCTGCTTCGTCTTCGTCTGATAATCATTGATCAGGAACCAGATCTCCAGCCTTGCAGCTTCCCCTCCGGATAATCCGACGCTTTCCTGTGCGGCTTCTACCAGGGTCTTTGCCCTCTTTATTCCCGCCGCACGGAGCTTTGCGTTTCTCCAGATCTCGTTGATACCTCCTGCTCCAAGTTTTATGATATCCTCGGGAAGCGGCGCGTGTTCCAGCACCATCATCCCACTTGCCGTATCAAAGTCTTTATAACACTCCAGATACTCCGGGAAATATTTCTGCAGCCATCCCTGTATCTGGTTTGACAGCCTCACGTGCTGCTTCATGATCTGGTCCCGGCAGACCTGGGCTTCACGGATCTCCGCGTATACGCCTTCAGGCAGATAGGAAGTACTGTATCTTCCCTCTCTGACAAGGCCGGCGATCGTTTTCGGATCCTTCAGATCACTCTTCTCGGGACTGTTGTCATCCAGTTCCTTGCATTTCTTCACGCTGTACGGATTGACCGTCACAAGAAGGATATCTCTGTCTGTGAGAAACTTCTGGAAGGTCAGCCAGTAGCATCCTGTAGGTTCACAGCCAACAATGACTTTGGTCTTTTCTGTCTTCTTCATCATCTCTTCGACCCAGCGAATAAATGTGAGAAATCCGACCTGTGTGTTACTGAACCGAAATGCCCGTTTGCTGAATTCGTATCCTCTCCAATCAAACCCTCTTGCAAAGTCTCTAATCATAGCCAGAGGTTTCTTTTTATTCAATTGACGTTATTTCTGAATTACAGGAATGCTCTTTATACGATAACAAAGCATCGTCATTGATATCGTTGTATTGTTCCACCATAGCGGCTGTCGGCTGATGGGTGACTTCCTTATCCGCGACGGAAAGAACCGCCCACCCAACTGTATTCAAAGGCGCGCCTGATATGTAATATTCTTTTCCATCGACGGTGATCTGCGAAACACCTGTGATTTCCCTAAGAGCGCGAGTCACAAAAGCCGCAAGTTCCTCATTTTCATTTTCCCGCAGATCCGGAGCGTTTGCAGAAAGCTCCGCAGCAAAAACACCGTCCTCTTCAGGAGAGAAAATCACCTGCCCGCCCTCACTCATCACACAGACAAAACTGCCTTCGCTGGCGGTACTCTTCACATAATCGCTGATCGAAGTCAGGAATATGTCCGCTCCTACAACAGCGACAAGTTCTCCGTCCCGGTAGACCGGGGCGGCACAGACCAGACCCGGAATATCTGTAAACGCATCCAGTTCCACCCCGGTAAAGATCAACTCACCCTCACTGACAGCCTGTGTGTACCAGGGACGCTCCCTCACCGCAAAGGAATATACTTCTCCAACCTCTGAGACGTAGGCTGCCGCCCGGTCGTCCACAAAAAGAATGCACCCGTCCGTGGTTGCCACAAAACAGGAGCTGAGCTTCTCAGAATTTTCAAACATGGCCAGCATGACTTCGCTCATATTGGCAGCCAATCACAGCATCTCGGAGGATGTCGGATCTACTCCCTCCTCATGCTGAATCTGCACGGATGCCGTTCCGTCATTGGCTGGATCCGGCGGATAGAACGGATGTGCAGAGAAGCTGTCCGCATTTTCAAATAGTTCCGTGGCAAACGCCTGTAGTGTCAGTACATCAGTCCGGGCATCGGAGAACAGATCGTCAGCAATATATGCCTGCAATGCCGTAGTTCGCGACATAGAAGCGTCAAGAACAGCCTCCATAGTTTCTTCTGAAACCGCCACGATTGCGTCTTGCTGCTGTTCGCTTGCCTGTTGCACGATGGCGGTCAGATTTTTCTGCTGATAAACAGATACCGCAGCATAAACGCCGATCAGCGAAAAAATAAAAATCAGCATCAGGTTAAATATCTTCTGCTGCAAACCGCCGATTTTGATTCCTCGTATTATTTTCATTATATGCTTCTCCGCTTCTTTCATCCGTCATCCGGCTTTACGATTCCTGGCACGGGCATAGATTTTCTGTGATATTTTTTATTATAAATAGTCATGTCCAACAAATGTCCAGCATAAAAAGCGCGCTTTTAATTATCGCTTTTTTACAAGTTCATTGTACCATTTTCTCCTGTACTTTGTGCTGCAAAAATGTAAGATTAGCCCTTGACGATATTTTTTTTTAATGATAGAATTCCTACTAAATAAGGGAGTAGTCGGCGCATGGCGCTGCACGGTCAACATCCTGGAGATAACCCAAAACGGGTCGTTATCTTCTGGCTTTGCATGAAACGGCGAGACTTATCTGTCACTGGCAGGTAGTCTCGTTTTTTTATGGTAATTTCATTCAAGGAGGTTTCTTATGTCATTGGAATTAGCGTTTCTCGTATTTATGATCGGAGTGATTTTGGTGGTGAAAGGCGGCGATTGGTTTGTGGATGCCGCCAGCTGGATTGCAAAAGCTGCCGGAGTTCCATCGTTTCTGATCGGGGCTACCATCGTCAGCTTTGCCACCACCATGCCGGAGATGATCGTCTCTGTCACAGCAGCCGTTCAGGGGAAAAATGATATGGCCATCGGCAATGCGGTAGGCTCCGTCAATGTAAACACCGGTCTTATCATGGGCCTGGCCATCATCTTCCTTACCGTCATTACCAAACGGGAAAAATACTTGAAGCAGTGCCTGCTTTTGATTGCCACGGCTGCCGTTCTCTGGATCGGAAGTTTTTCCGGACACCTGAAAACCTGGGCAAGCCTGATCCTGGTCTGTCTCTTCCTGGCTTTTATGTTTTTCAACGCAAAAGACGCGAAAAACGAGATAGCCGCCGCCCAAAAAGAACCCTTTGAGAAAAAGGATCTTGGAAAGAATATTCTTCTCTTCGTGGCGGGGGCTGCCGGGATCCTGATCGGCTCCCAGTGTCTGGTAAACGGCGGGTCTGATCTGGCTGCGGCTCTGGGGGTTCCGGAGCGGGTAATCGCGGTCACTATGGTCGCTATCGGCACTTCTCTGCCGGAACTGATCACCACCATCACTGCCATTCGGAAAAAGGAGTCCAGCCTGTCCGTGGGCAACATCATCGGCGCCAATCTGAT
>CACYXH010000083.1 GCA_902778245.1 uncultured Lachnospiraceae bacterium
GTCGTAAACTTTTTTCTGTGCCATTTTGACCTCCATCTTCACTTGATTTTTTTATAAATCCGTGAAGGAGAAGTGTCAAGTATTATGATACAACACCACGGGCCGTCTGCCTCTAATCGGTACTCGAAGGGATAAAGCGCTGGAATGCCTGGATCATCCGCTTGTGATGGATGACGAAGTGTATGACAGGGCTTTTTTCTTTGGATACGATTACATATTTATCCCCGGCGACGGTGTAGCTAATGTTGCAGAAGGCCGGGTTGGGGTTCAGCTCAACCAGCAGGCGCCCATCTGCGGAATTCGGGGAGGCAGTCGTATGGTTTGTCCGGGAGGCCTCAACCTGTGATTCCGCGGCAGCGTTTCCCGCGGCATCGCTCTCTGCGGCAGTGCTCTCTGCGGCAGCGTTTCCCGCCGTCTGCGCCATGGCACAGGTTTCCTCCAGATGCCTGCAATAATCTTCGTACGTATAAACAGGCTCCGCTTCCAGAAACAGGTCGGACAGGGACAGCGACAGCGGTGACTGCGCGAATTGCTCTCTGGTCAGGTGCGGTATGATGATGTGAACCGTCCCGTGCTGAATCTGAGCCTCCAGCGCCTCCCGCCCAGCAGCCCAGTAGTCCAGGATTTCCTCTCCGGCAGCTTCCGGAAGAGAAGATCTTTCCAGTACAGACAGCAGAAGCGCATGGGACATGGTCGAAACAGGCATCTGGCTGCAGACGATACGGATCTCCTCCCCTTCCGGATAGCGGGCGTATTTTGAGAGATACTCCTGTTTGCGGTCTTCCCGGTAGATGTCCATGAGCGGGCGGGCTTTGCGTAAAAGCTCCTGGGCTCTTTTCCGATAATATTTTATCTCTTCCTTCCTGCGGTACAGGGTATATTTCCCGGAAGCCTGATGCCCGACGATGGCAGATCCCTCCAGGGCGGCGGCGCCGAATACCTTGAGCAGATGGGAAAAAACATTCCCCGGGGCGGAAGGCAGGTAGTACGGAGAAATCTGACCGGTCATGTATATGGGGATATTTCCCTCCAGCCCCAGCATCATTTCAGAAAAGGGCCGGTTGATATCATGGATGATGTGGAGGTGAAGGCCTTTTTTCAGCATTACGCCCATTCCAAACATCCACTTTTTCGAAAAATCCGCATCTTTTGCCATATCCTGTATGGGCATGTCGCTGTAAAGAATACAGTCTTCCATGAATTTGGAAAGAACGGTCGTTTTTATAAAATCCAGCTCGCTCTCCATCATATTGTTCAGTCCGTAATAGGTCTTCTGCAGCGGCAGCTGAAAGAGGGCGGGCGGCATTTTTATCTCATCAAAATGAACGGCTTTCAGATAATCGCCAAGATCGAATTCGTCCAGTTTTTCCAGAAATCGGGAGATGGGTTCATCCGCCCTGACGGCAGGATTCGAGCAGAGCCATGTCATAAGGCGTTCCTGCCTGGCTGCTTCGGATCCCGGTTGTTTTCCGCCGGTGCCCGCCGGCGCCGTTCCTGTATCCGCAGGCTTTTGCGGCCCTCCCGTCAGTTCTTCGATAACCCGGATATCTCTGCTATCCGTGAAATGGCGGGCAACATAGGAAGCGGTATCCGTAATGAAAGCGCGCAGATTGCCGGGCCTGCGGCTGCCTGAAAGGATTTTGGAAATATGCGACGGATCGTACTTCAGGGCTTTGGCCAGGTCGCTGGTTTTTAAGTCCAGCGCTTTCATAAGCGCATTCAGATTCGCCAGGAACGTATCATAGTCGACGACAGGTCCTTCACAGACAATCGCATTCAGCACCTGAAAAATCTCATTCTCCGACAGAACATAACCGGAAGGTGCCTCCGGCCGGCTTTGCCCGGAATCTTCTCCCGCAGCCGCTTTATTTGACATCTTTTCTCCCGCAGTCGCTTTATTTGACGTCTTTCCCTCCGCGGTCACTTTATCTGACGTCTTTTCTTTCGACTTCTCTTTTGCCGCCAGTTCCGCCAGCCCCTTCGCCAGCTTTCGAAGCTGCCTGCTGTTTTCCTTCGGCTGTCGTTCCCCGGAACAGTAGCGGCTGATGGTGGCATCCCCCAGCCCGCTGGCCGCAGACAGTTCATGCTGTGTAATTCCGATCTCTTCTATATACTTACAAAGCTGTTCGTGAAAAAGCATCTGTACTCTCTTCCTCTCTATCATTTGTGGGACAAGGTGCCTGGCACTCTGTCCCACTTATTATAGCAGGGGTTTTCCCGTTTTGCCACGGTCAGAATTGGAATCTGTATTGACTTTCCAATATCATTTTCCTATAATGGAAACGAATGTAACAGTTGCGCGGCACTACCTGCCAGTGAATCTGAGGATGGTGATGTATTATAGATTTTTTTATGCAGCCTGGTTTTGAACAGCTACAACTTCAGTATAAAACTTCAGTATAAAATGGAAAGGAAGGTTTATTATGAAATCATCTGACAAAAGAAATTTCCGGAGATTCTTACTCGCGTTGGGATTCTGCCTTGCTGCTTTCGCCGTTGTTCTTTTCCAGCCGAAAACAGCCTTCGCGAAGGTTTACAAGGTCAAAAGCGCTTCCGACTGGCACAATATTTCGAAGTATAAAGGCGGAACATTCAAGGTCACAAAGAATATTAAGCTCACCAGCGAAAAACAGTATCTTACGATCACCAAGAATAAGAAGTATACGATTGATCTGAACGGTTACAAGGTTTCCACAACGTATGCCGGCGTCGAGCTCAGGACGGTATGTCCGCTTTCCGTCAGGGCCGGTACAGTTACCATAAAGTCTTCAAAGAAAAACAAGGGCGTCCTGTACTCGACCGAGACCGCGGCGATCATTGTGAGCGGGAAAGGAAAGCTCTATGTAAAGAGCGGCAGCATCGTAGACGATGCCGTGGAGTTCAGAAGTGATCTTACTTCCGCCATTATGCTTTCCGGAAACGCAAAAGCATATATACAGGGAAACAGCAAGATCCAGAGCATCGGAAACGGCATCGCCGTGGACGGCAACGCAAAGCTGTATGTAACGGGAAATCCCTACATAAGAGCCGGGGCAAACAATTATACCGGTCAGTTCATGCATTACGGAAACGGGATAGTCGTTACGTCCAGAACAGCGACGCTGTCGCTGAAGGGCGGCAGCATCGGCACAAAGGCGGAACCGGACGCCAGCCTCGGAAGCGTGGTCGGCACCTATACATATGCCATGTCGGCCAATTATCCGGTGCTTGACATGTACGGAAAGGTACTGAAAACGGCAAAAGGATACAAGTATGTGGATGCAAACGGGAATACAGTTTCTATTAAGGGAGACAATCTCGACAGCATCTATCCGGGACTGCTTGAATCTCTGGGGTATGGAGAGAAAAGACTTACCACAGCTGTCCTGAGTTCCGACGGCTACTATACCATCTATGTTGTGAAGAAGAAATAACCGGGCAGGTTGTTCCGGATATTGAAAAAACTCTCAGCCCGAACAGGCATCCGAACAGACCTGTTCGGGCTAAACTATGTACGGGCAGAGAGAACGTCCCGTGACCGGCTGCGACGTTCCGGATGAGACTTATAGTAAACGAATTTAAAACCTGCGTATTGCTACGCAAAGCAACTGAAACTGCATAACGACTTGAGTTGATCGTTTGGCATAAAAAACTGCGCAAAGTAATCATCAAGTACATTTATCAGTTTCGAAATTGCGCTGAAGAATCTGTTGTGCGTTTTTTCTCTGCGTGTTTTTCGCCAAACCTGCTCTATAGGATTAAGATCAGGAGAATATGGCGGCAGAGATAAGTAATCCATTTTCTCTCGGATATCAGCATATTCTTCGAGTTGTTCCGTCCAAATCAATCGGATGGCTTTCTTATGCCATGGAGCATTGTCGAGAACTATACAATACTTGTTTCCTTCGGGACATGGCTTTGTTTCCATGAACTCACGCAAAGACTGTATAACATTCTCATAGTTAAACCAAGATGGCTTGGTTACAACGAGTTCTCCCGATTCGGGAATAATGAAACCACTGTATGAAGCTTTCTTTCTGCCGGGTTTGGACATGACTTTTGGCTCGGAACCCTTTTCTGCCCAGGTCCTTGTAATAGATGTCTGCTCCTGAAAATGTACTTCGTCCTGAAATACGGTAATAAGATGCGGATCCTGATTGATTTCTGTCAGTTTTTTTTAAGGCCTCACGGGTTTCGTTGTCCGGATTTCCCAAAGACGGATATGTCTGTGGTCTTATTAGGGAGAAGCCCATTTTATGCATGAGGATCTGACATGCTCTGACACCATAGTCAATACCATATTTGGTCTTGATATAGTCGGATAGTGCAGGACCATCCCAAACGTTATACCCAGATTCTGCAGGATCAGTTTTTAAAGCAGCCTTGATTTCATTTATTTGCTCATCATTGAGTTTGTTGGGACGACCTGCTTGTTTCACAGCAACCAATGCTTCCCAGCCAATTTCATCGACTTTTTTGAGCCAGGTCTGAAGAGTACGTTCGCTGTCACCGCAGAATTCAGCGAGTAATTTGGGGGAAAGTCCACTGAGCATGAGGTTAACCATAGATACGCGATGAACGAATTTATTATCTGCGTTTTCAGAAACTATCTGTTTCCCCTGCTCAAGTAATTCTTTTGGGTCGTTAATATACTTATGAACTCTCATATTATCACCTCATAAGCATATTAACATAAATGTAGCAACTTGTCCACTTATAACGCAATTATTTTATGCGTTTCCTATAACTATGAGCAGATGGGCGGATTCTTTACATCGCTCAATGAGTAAGATAAGGCAGGGAAAAATACATGGACAGAGTATGGATGATCACAGGTGCCGGCCGTGGACTGGGCCATGCGTTTACGGAAGAAGCCATTAAAAATGGCGACATGGTTATTGCCACGGTCCGCAAGGTCGATGATGCGGATCCGCTGATGAAAAACGATAACGTGTTTCCGGTCATTATGGATGTCACAAAAAAAGAAGACGTTGCTGCTGCGGTTGCTGCCGGAATTAAGAAATTCGGCAGGATCGACGTGCTGATCAATAATGCCGGCTTTGGTATGAGCGGTGCCTTTGAGGAAGTATCGGATGAAGAACTCAGGAACTTGATGGAAACCAATTTTTTCGGCGTGACGAACGTGACGAGAGCCGTTCTTCCTACCATGAGGGAACAGGGAAACGGCATGATCCTGACAGTCTCCTCCCAGGCCGGAGCCATGGGATTCCTCGGAAGCTCCGCCTACTGCTCTTCCAAGTATGCGGTGGTGGGTCTTTCGGAAGCTCTCAGCATGGAGCTGGCTCCATTTGGAATCCAGGTTGCTTCCATCCTGCCCGGTTCTTTCCGGACGGACTTCCGGGACAGTAGTTCTATGAAGCATGCAAAAGCTTCTCTTGAAGCTTATGAAGGTTCGTCAGTTCACGCAGCCAGGGATTTTCTTGCAGCCAATAATCACAAGCAGGAGGGAGATCCCGCAAAAGCAGCGGCGTTTCTGTATAGTATCATTGAAAGCGGAAAACTTCCGAAGAGGATCCTGATCGGAAAGAAATGCTGTGAAGACGTAAAGGCATATCTGGAAGAAAGAATTTCGGAAATCGATTCTTACTTGGGCAAATCTTCTCAGACAGATTTCGACGAGTAAAAAACCATCGATCCGTCTATATCCTGATACTGGTATCTGAACACGGAGGGCCGCTCTTCCTCACTCAGGAGAAGATACTCCTCCGTTGTTGGGATCCCGAAAAATAGCCATAAAACCTGAGGGAGAAGGCGTATCATATTTGATACACGTTCTCCCCTGATATTTGTTTTCCCGGTATAATCTTACAGGTAAAACTTATAGATGCGGCGCATTTTTTGACTTCTCTTTTGCCATCCATTTTCCGTTTTTCACCCGAACTTCGGCTTTCTTTTCATTCAGCCTTTTTAAGACGGACGGTTTTTTCTCCCTGAAATGCTCCGGATGCAGAATCTTCTCCACCCGATCCGAGACACTCGGGTCATCGAACACAACTCATCTGCATTAATGTATCAGCTTGATTTACATTTCTTGCAAAGTACGTACAAACAAGCCCTTCCAATGTCAAGCCTCGAGACAACGTATTACCACCCATCACAATGAAAACCGGTGCATTATCCATCTTCACCAGCTCTTCCCCTGAAGGATAAACTATCCTTAGATACGTTCCCTCTTCTGCTACCTTATTTGCGCGGCAGTTGTCAACACACAAATGAATACCATTTTCGTGATATACCAATTCCTTTTCTTCTCCAAGTTCGATATTTACAATATCGTTAATCAGCATCTCAACATCCGCTTTCAACAAGGAGAATTCCGGAAATACATCACATACGTCATTCATTTTCGAGTATTTCGGAAATCCTTCCTTCAAATCATTAAGACGAAATTCTTCCTTTTCATCTGAATATACTTGCTCGCATAGGGATATAATTTTTCCGGTTTTGCTTTCTCGAATTAACCAGCTTTTCAGCGTGTCATACTCTTCGAAATGCCCATTTTGTATCGATGTTGTGTGGATTAGCATGCTAATGGGTTTTTTATGCCCACGCCAACGTAGAACAGCTGCAGCACATAAAAACCAAGCAATGGATCTCTGAAATTCCATCGGTAGGGTAAACGTTTGCCCTTTATGAATCATCTTGATTTCATTCATTTCAGAGGCGGGAATTTCACGAAGAATATTTAACCCGGAATAGTCTTCGTCAGACTTGCTTCCCCATATTGCCTTCGGCCCGAAATATTCATTTGATTCCGGAAGACTGCAAATAAAATTGCTGGGATACAAGGATTCCCTATATGCTTCATTTAACACATTTGCATAAGGAGTTGCTGTAAAACTGATGTAATTAACAGCTTGGAATACAGCGGGTGATGTATTTCCGTCCTTATCACAGCCTTTTATAAGATCAATGATTAACTGATTAACGGCAGTTCTTTCTATTTCCTCTTCGTCCTGCGGATTACCCATCTTCACAGTATTTATACTTGCTTGATCAGCCTCATCATCGATTATGACTATACGCATTCTTGCTGCTTTTGCATTATCTGAATGAAGCCAAGTTATTAAGTTTTGAAGCCTTTTTGAATTCTTCAGACAAACAAATACATATCTATACATCCACTGATTGCTGGTTTTCCCTGATTGATAAATATTTAATTTCAGATCATCGATCATGTACCTCTCCTGCCTCTGTACATCGATCATATAATCCGAGTTATTTGTATAATCCAAGATTCTCCAACTAACTCCACCGCTTTTTGTAAGATCCGATAAAAACCGATCTCGTGTTTGTTTTCTAAGGTTTTCAATTGTACCTGATAAAATAATAAAAATATTCCAGTCATAATGGGCAGCCATAGTAGCTAATCCAATCATGTTTGCAGTTTTTCCCGACTGCACACTTCCCATAACCAAACCCTTCACAGGGCCCACGGATCTTGTATCTCTTTCTAAATGATTCAGCATCCAATGGCAGTTATTTTCAAGCATATCAACGGCTTCTCCGGACATTTTGGGTTTACCTGTATGTCTTCCCAGAAGGTGCTCTTTATATCTTACCCAGGCGGATCCTGAATCAGTAGGCACTGTCAACTTGTTTGTTTCTCCATCAGATATTCCGTACAAGTCAGTAATTTGTATGTATGTATCTTTAATAGCTTCTATAAAAGGTTTCCATTCCGAATATTCCATATTCGGTGGAATAACCAATTCTTCGTTTTGAAGTCTGTCAAACTCGTCCTGCTCTTCTTCCGTAGATACACAAAAATGCATCACATCTTCCCATGAAAATCCAGCTTGGATTTTCTCTGCTGCCCACTGTTTGCATTTGATATATTCTGCTCCGGCATAATTACTCATTTCGGTCCTCCAAAGCTTTTTCTATGATATCCGCACAGGCTACTACATCCTTTTTAATTTCTTTTCTCCAAAATCTCAATACCGTCCAACCTTCATTGCGAAGCTTAACGGTCACTTCAATATCTCTCGTCATATTACGTTCTATTTTAGGAAGCCAAAATTCCCTTCTGGTATGAATATCATTTTTTCTATTCTCCCAATCATAGCCGTGCCAAAATTCACTGTCACAGAAAACAGCGACCTTCTTTCAGATAAAAGCAATGTCGGGATGTCCAAACACTGTCTTAACATTTTTTCGGTACCTTAGGCCTCTCTTCCATAACTCTTTTCGTAAAAGACGCTCGATTTCAGAATCCTTGTTTTTTATCGCCTGCATGTTTCTATGTCGCTGCTCGGGAGTATGTTTATCCACATCAACAAACCTCTCACATTTTTCATATTCATATCCAAGCTTATCGTACCGATCCGTCTGTGCATTTTTCTGTACTCGAATCAGAATCAGGTAATATTTCTGCTATATCGCTCAACTGGCAATCCATCTTAAGACAAATTGTTTCCAGAATTCCGACTTGGACGTTCTCACCATGTGACAACTTTCTGAACGTGGAATAACTGATTCCTGTTTGTTCACAGAAATCCATCTTCTTGATATCCTTATCGATCAGCATTTTAAAAAGCCTTTTGTAAGAAACAGCCATAATCTATACCTCGCCAATTGAATTCTCATGAAATCAGCTAAAAATCCAAAATGCATTCCTCAATTGTAAAACGAGATGCAACCCCTCTCGTTCCGGCCTGAGGCCATAGTGGATTGAAATTGAACACTTCCCGGGAGGTTGCATCCCGGCTTA
>CACYXH010000084.1 GCA_902778245.1 uncultured Lachnospiraceae bacterium
TGCGGCTGAACAATCCCGCTACACGGCTCAGTACACCGGAGGTATTATCCACCAGCAGAGACAGAATTCGTTTGTTCATCTTTTCTACCTCTACACATTCAGACTTCTAACTATTCTAACAACATCTGCATTTCTTGTCAATTCTATTTGTAATAGTCCTCGATGGCCGCTGCCACGGCTTTTGCCATCTTGCTCTTGTTATTCGTGTAAAATCTCATATCATCGCCGTCATCAATGAACGCAGTCTCCAGCAATCCGTAACTTACCCCCAGTTCCTGGCAGATACGCGCATTAAACAGGGTACTTGACGCATACACCCCGCTTCCCCACTGCTTAAATCCCAGAGACACAATCTTAGACAGGATGTTTCTCTCCAGCGTATATTTGGACTTATAGCTGTTCAGATAAAAGCCTACTCCGGTATAATTTCCGTCTCCATTCGGATCCTTCCCGCTGCCTTTAGCGTTGAAATGAACTTCCAGCACATAATCGTATCCGGTGAAATCCGGGAGGTTGGAATTGGTCTTCAGTCCATTTTTTACCTGGGTCTTGATGGCGCCGCTTCCGGTGATCCTGCCGGATAACCCCAATGCACACGTCCACGATACCGTCGCTTTTTAATTCCTCATAGATCAGTTTCGCGAACTGTCTTGTATAATGGCTCTCATAGCCCCACTTAGAGGTGGCTCCGGAATCTCCCTGCCCATGTCCCGGAATGATCAGGATCTTCGATTTCGCATTCGGATCCTTCACCGCAATGCCGTCGGCGTCAATGATATATCCGTCAATGGTCTTATTAAACTGCTGGCGCCCCTTGGCATTAAAATAATAGTTCTTTCCCTTTATTGTAACCAGTCCGGTCTGCATAACACCCTTGGAATTAAAGTAATACGTGTACTTTCCGATCTTCTGCAACCCGCTCACACGGATACCGTCTTCATTCAGATAATACTTCTTCCCGGATAATTTTAACCAGGCGCTGACAAGGAATTCTTTCTTTGAGACGTCATAATAGTGATATTTTTTGTTGATCTTCACCCAGCCGTTGACTTTGGTGTTTCCCACTTTTTTGCCGTCCGCGTCCACCAGGTAACCGTCCGGTGTGACGGTGCTTTTCAGTACTTTTCCATCGGAATCTACATAATATGTATTCTTTACCCAGCAGTCCCTGGCCAGGATGCCATCTGCGCCAAAATAGTATTTCTCACCGTTTATGGTCTTCCATTTTTTCAAAAGGGATCGGCCTCTTTTGCCCAACGTTTTGCTGGTATTGAAATAATAAAATTTCTTCTTCACTTTGACCAGACCGGTAGTCACCACGCCAGTCTTTTTATTGAAATAAAATTTGTATTTCCCAATAGTCTTCAGACCGGTATACATGGCGCCTTTCACGCCCGGAGCCCCCTCCGGGGCAAAATAGCGATATCCGTCCTCCGTGGCGATCCAGCCGGTCTGCAGCACGCCGGACGGATTGAAGTAATAATAGTTCTGCCCGATCTGCACCAGTCCGGTAGCTTTCAGCCCGGCCGACTCTCCGTCCTCTTCGGTGTAATAATAATAAATTCTGCTTCCCTTCTGCTTCCAGCCCGCATTAGCAGCCAATGCTGTGGCTGACAGCAAAGTCAGCATAAGAAGCGTCAGCAGGGCGGTCCGCAAAAACTTTCCTCTTCCGTTTTTTTCTCTTAACTCCATCCTGTTTTTCATAACTTCTCCTTGGCTTAACGTATTTTTTACAATTCTGTGTCAGACATGTTACTTTTCATTGTAACACCAAGGCTCTTATAAAACAAGCGCATTTTGCTCATTTCCGGTTACTATTCACAGCCTGTTTGAAATCGGGTTCTGGCTTGTTATGCTTGCATGGACAAGACAGGTTCTGATTTCAAACAAGACCTGCGAAGCAGGAACCATTTTCGCGTAATTACATATAGTAAAGCAATTGAGAATAAGGAGAAACGAGTATGCGAAAAAGAATTTTGGCACTGATGATGACTTCACTGATGATGATCGGCGCAGTGGCAGGAGGAGCGTCTGCGGAAGAAGAAAAGACAAAAGTCGTGCTGAATGAGGTGGCTCATTCTATTTTTTACGCTCCGCAGTATGTAGCGATAGAGGAAGGCTATTTCCAGGAAGAAGGCATCAAGCTGGATCTGGTTACCGGCTTTGGAGCAGACAAAACAATGACCGCCGTTCTTACCGGGGAAGCAGACATCGGATTTATGGGGCCCGAGGCTTCCATCTACACTTATATTCAGGGAGCCTCTGACTATCCGGTAAATTTTGCTCAGCTGACACAGCGGGCAGGCAATTTCCTGGTGGGCCGTGAAGAAACAGCCGATTTTAAATGGGAGGATCTGAAAGGCAAACATATCCTTGGCGGACGAAAGGGCGGTATGCCGGAGATGGTATTTGAATATATCCTGAAACAGAATGGCATCGACCCGGAGACAGATCTGGATATCAATCAGAGTATTGATTTTGGTTCCACCGCAGCGGCATTCACCAGCGGCCAGGGGGATTACACCGTAGAGTTTGAGCCATCCGCTACCCTTCTGGAACAACAAGAAGGGGGATATGTGATCGCTTCTCTGGGAGTGGATTCCGGTTACGTTCCCTATACCGCTTACTGTGCGAGAACTGACTATATGGAAGAACACCCGGAGCTGATCCAGGGCTTTACCAATGCGATTCAGAAAGGCCTGGATTATGTGAACAGCCATACACCGGAGGAAATAGCCCAGGTTATTGCTCCCCAGTTCCCGGAGACAGATCTTGATACGATCACCGCTATTGTAGACCGCTATCAGAGCCAGGATACGTGGAAAGAAGACCTGGTATTTGAAGAGAGCAGTTTTGACCTCCTGCAGGATATCCTGGAGAGCGCAGGAGAACTGGAAACCAGAGCTTCCTATGAGGATCTGGTAGTGACAGAATTTGCCGCGTCAGCAGCAGAGGAAAAATAACAACAACGGGGCTGCCGCACTAAATGCATACTTTGCATAATTATAGCATCATTCCAATGACACTATAATTATGCAATAAAATGCTTCGTGCGGCAGCCCCGTCGTTTCCATAAAACAGATCCTGCAATTTTTATAGCCAGATCAGATACACCAGCGTCAGGCAAAGCCCGATGCAGAATAACAGCAGACCGAAGGACAGGCTTCGTCCGATGATCATATTGTTTTCTTTCCATTCGGTTCTCTTTACCGCAAAGGCGTGAACGTAATCTTTCTCGATGGGATTGCTCCTGCGCCATGTATGATTTGCAATGCTTGCAAAGAAATTTACGATTTTTCCGCCGATCATCGTCAGACGGTTGCCTTCCGGAAGTTCATGGGGCAGCGGGCTGTCCCGGTAGATGCTCTTTCTCAATACCACCACGGACAGATCCGCAAAGCTGTCCAGGATCCTGCAAAGAACTCTCAGTACAAAGGGAAGAAAGCCAAGCAATAGCGGCCGGTAGATCAGATTCTCCAGATCCAGCCATCCCGGCCATCGATCCACATACACTCTCCCGCTCTTCTGCGTCTGTGTCATCAGAAGTTTTCGGATCACCAGTAAATATACCAATGCGCCGATAATGATGGAGACAGCGGCCCCTGAAAGGTTTCCAAGGCTGAAATACGCTGCTTCGCCGCCAGCCTCTTCCAAATTCAGAAATGCCTGACCCAGATTTGCAGCCCGATCCATGATGCTGTGGGGGAACAGCCCCCAGATCAGAAGAATGAGCGCACTGGCAGTGAGGGCAAATGTGCTCTCCCGGTTCATGTAAGTTTTCATCTTGTCAAATGTTCTCTGAACATTTTTGCTCTCATTCTCCTCAACAAACACGGCCACATACAGTTTGGTCATATAGGCCACCGTCAGTCCGCCGCTGAATAAGAAAATGTATTCCACCGCTTTCATCAGCCAGTCTCCGCCGTACTCTACAATGCTCTCATGGAGCAGAGTCTTGCTGACGTATCCGCCAAACAGCGGGATACCTCCAATAGCGAGAGCGCCGGTCAGGAAGATTGCTTTCAGAAGAGGTTTTTTACGTCCAAATCCCCGGATCTTATTCAGATCCAGTTCATGCGTATTCATAAAGATCACCCCGGCCGCCATAAACAGCACCAGCTTGATCATGGAGTGGTTCATCATATGAAGCAGTGTTCCGTGTACCGCCAGGGCATTTTCCTCTCCCAGCATGCCCTGCATTCCTGTACCCACCAAAATAAATCCAATCTGGGACATGGAGGAACAGGCCAGGGTGCGTTTCAGGTTAACAGAAAATACAGCAAGCAGCGCTCCTCCAAACATGGTCAGCACGCCGATTCCCAGCACGATCTTTCCCCACAGCGTATCCTGCAGGAACAGGTTCGCAGAGAGGATCAAGACTCCATAAATACCTGTCTTAGTCAGAATGCCGGACAGCAATGCCGACGCCGGCGCCGGCGCCACGGGATGGGCTTTTGGCAGCCAGATGTGGAGCGGAAAGGCTCCCGCCTTTGCGCCAAATCCAAAAAGCATACAGGCCCCCGCCGCATATAAGATGTTTTGGTTATGAACCGGATCTGTACCTGCCCTCTGCCGATAAGCCTCGGCCGCAGCGCGCAGCTCCCTGATGCCTACGGTTCCCAGTTCATGGTAGATCAGGAAAATGCCCATCAGCATGACCAGACCGCCCAGTACAGCCACCCCCAGGTAAGTTTCCGCGGCCCGAAGGGAAGCCTTATCCTCCTCCTGGGCAACCCAGACGTAGGAAGTAAAGGACATGATCTCAAAGAAAATGAATGTTGTATAGAGATCCGCCGATAAAAATACGCCCATCGTCGCTCCCAGCGTCAGAAGCAGAAACAGATAGTAGCGGTTTTTATTCTCATGTCGCTGCATATACTCTCTGGAAAAAATGGTGGTCATCATCCACATCAGGGACGCTGCCAGTCCATAAAGTATGCGAAACCCGTCCAATGTGAAGTTCAGCCCAAATCCGCAGACCTTAGGGATCCCGCAAAAGACCGGCGCGTTGTTGGCAGTGCCGGCGGTTGCCGCCGCCAGGACCAGCACCAGCAGGAATTCACTGACCGTCACAAAATCCGCCAGTAAATCTCTTACCAGGCCGTTTTTTTCAGCCGTAATTTCCTTTCTGCCCGGTACCCTCTTTCCTGCCAGAAGGCAGAGAAAAGCGCCCGCAAAAGGATAGAAAACCAGTATTGCAAGCAATATACTTTTTATCATAACCCATCCCCTCCTAATGAAGCTGTGCGGCCACTGTTTCCAGCGCCCGGACTATCTGGAGTGAGTTTAGTCCGAAATAAATAATAGCTGCCACAAACAGAAACAGCGGTACGATCATCAGCCAGTTCGGATCCTCCGCGTTCTCAATGGAGCTGTAGTTAAAGTCTTTTCCCGGGAAGAAAGCCCGCACAGTAATACTCATCATATAGATGGCAGTCAGCAGCGCCGAGATCATCAGCGCGCCAATTCCCACATAAGCCAGGGGCTGGGCGCTTTCCACCGCTGCCCTGGCCAGATTCCACTTGCTAATAAATCCACAAAGTCCCGGAACCCCCATCAGGGCCAGACCGGAGATTGTAAAAATCGTAAATACCTTCGGCATACGGCGCCCCAGCCCGTTCAGTTCATGCACATAGTGACGGTCTGTCTTGTACATGATGGCTCCGGCGCAGAAGAAAGAGCAGATCTTCATCACTGCATGAAATACCATATGACAGAGCCCGCCCAGCAGTCCCAGGGGGGTCATCAGCGTTACGCCGAACAGAATGTAGGAAAGGTTGCTTACCGTGGACCAGGCGAGACGGCGTTTGATGTGAGTCTCTTTCAGCGCCCGGCTGCAGCCGTATACAATGGTGAAGATCACCGGAACCATCACCGCCCACTGTGCCCAGGTACCCCGAAGCAGGTCTGTTCCAAAACTGTAGTAAGTAATTCTCATAGCAGCAAATGCGCCTGCCTTTACCACAGCCACTGCGTGGAGCAGGGCTGTCACCGGCGTAGGAGCCACACCTGCTTTTGGCAGCCAGGCGGAAAATGGCCACATGGCCGTCTTCACGCTGAACCCGCAAAAACAGATCACATAGATCAGATACAATAGATTCTTATCCGTTATCCCGGCTCCGTCCAAAACTCCCCCAGGAACAAAGCTGGAGGTGGTTCCGTAAGTCAGGATAAAGACCATACCGATAAAGGCGAAAGCAGCCCCTCCCAGAGAATAATAGAGGTAGGTCCGGCTGGCCAGCATGGATTCCCTGGTCAAGGTATGCATGATCAGCGGCAGCGTGATCAGCGTCAGTGCTTCATAAAAGCAGTACATGGTCACAATGTTTTCCGCCAGAGCGATCCCCAGGGTCACGCCGAAGGTAATGGTATAAAACATAAAAAATTCTTTTTCATGCCGCTCTTTTTTCATGTATTCAAAGGAATACAGCGTTGCCAGCGGCCAGAGGACGCTGATCAGACCGGCAAATACCGTTCCAAGGCCGTCCACCTGAAAACTGAGGCTTAAGTTTCCGGTAAGCCGGAACAGAACAAACGCCTCCTGCGGGCGATGTGTCAACATAACCAGTGAGGCGATGGCCGTGATCAGCACCACGCCTTCCACGTACCATTCCATATACAGATGTTTTTTGTAAGGAATGACTGGCACCAGTGCTCCGGCTAAAATAGGAAACAATACTACAAATGCAAGAATACCTGCGTTCATTTCCGCTTCCCCTTTCTACATAACTGCCGCTGCGATGTCATTGGCAAAATTGATCAACAGATTCGGGAAAATACCCAAAAGCAATGCCAGGGCTGCCAGAATAGCCAGCGGGATCAGCATAGTTTTGGGCGCCTGCGCAGCCTTACTTTCCGCCTCCGCATCTTTTCCGGGCAGAAAGCCGTTGATGGTGATGGGCAGCAGATACCCCGCTGTCAGCAGCGCGGAGATCAGGAGTACCACCGGACCGAGCCAGCGAAATACACCAACATCTCCCTCCAGCGCGCCCTGAGCCAGATACCATTTGCTGATAAAGCCGCTGGCGGGCGGAATTCCAACCAACGCCAGAGACGCGAACGTGCAGCACCACAGCGTTTTTGGCATCTTTTTCCCTATACCTTTTAATTCTTCTACTCTGGTCTTGCCGCAGCAAAAGATAAAGATGCCTGCTGTCAGAAACAGCGCTGTCTTAATGAATGCGTGAAATACGGTGTGCAGCAGCGCCCCGCTCATACCCGCAAGGGTCAGAACAGACAGCCCAAACAGGATATAGGATAACTGGCTGACCGTAGAATACGCCAGTCTCTTTTTAAACACCGGTTCCCGAAAAGCCAGCATGGAACCCATAAACACCGTCAGAAGCGTCAATGTCATCCACGCGGTCTGCACCCAAGTGCCTCGCAGGAAGTCCGCTCCCACCACATAGTAGACCGCGCGGATGATGGCCAGCACGCCGGCTTTTACAATAATACCGGACAAAACGGCCGACGCCGGGGACGGAGCTGCCGGGTGAGCGGTGGGCAGCCACGCGTGAAACGGCAGCATACCGGCCTTCACGCCAAAGCCCAACAGAAGCACGAAGCAAGCCAAAAGCAGAATGCCTTCATGCCCCGAGGCCAGGGTCAGGTTCAGCGAACCGCCCGGAACAAACTCCAGGGTATCGCAGTATTTGTAGAGAAAGAATATTCCAAACAGTCCCATGTAGGCGCCGCACATGGAATAAAACAGGTATTTCAGAGATGCCATGATCGCCTCCTTGGAACCATTGTGCAGAACCAGCGGCACGGAAGTCAGGGACATCAGCTCATAGAACAGATACATGGTCACCAGGTTTCCGGAAAAATACAGGCCCACCAGAACCCCGTACACGATCAGATAATATCCAAAAAACCGCCGCTGTTTCCCCTCGTGTTTCATATAGGTAAAAGCATAAATGCCGGTAAGCACCCAAACAATGCTCATAAAGGCGGCAAACAGGCCTCCCAGGGAATCTACATGAAAATAAACCGGAATATCCTTCATGAGATAGAACAGGGTCACGCTTCCCTCTCCGCCCCGGCCTGCAGTCAACGCCAGGATTGCTGAAATTGCCAGCGTCACGATCACAAAGAGGTGAAGTTCCTCTTCTTTTTTTCTCCCCGGTAACGGAATCAGCAATGCCGCCCCTGCCAGAATCGGCAGAAATACCGGAAGCAAAATCCAACCACTCATTTCAACCTTTCCTCCTATGCGAACATCTTTAAGCCACTCTCAAACAGGCGAACAATAGGTTCTGAAGCAATGCCAAGAATGACATTGATCACAATAAAGCAAATCAGGGTAAAAGCCTTTGCCGGCTGATCTTTTACGGTAACCTTCCGGAAGTTTTTCTTCTCCATCACTTTCCGTTTTTCCGGCATGTAGATACGAATTACCGTCTTCATAAAGTAAACCGCATTCAGGATCGCGCTGATGGCAAGAGCGATCAGGGTGGGAAGCATCTTATGTACATTTTCCATAGCCGCCTGCCCGAAGAGCAGCTTGGAAATAAAGCCGCCAAACAGCGGGAAGCCCACCATAGAGAGAGAGCCCACCGTAAACGCCGCGCCGGCCAGTTTATTCCGGTATCCGGCGCCGGTCAGATCAAAGAAATCGGTACTTTTCCCGGACGCATCCGTTAATCCGGAGGCAGCAATAAATAACAGGGATTTCGTGGCCGCATGTACAATGATATGATAGATGCTGGCAATGATACCCGCCGTGGAACCCAGGCCGAATCCCATGTAAATATACCCGATCTGCGCCACCGAAGAGTAGGCGATCATCCTGCGGATATTGCTCTCCCGGATAGCATCCACGGAACCAATGATCATACCGGCAATACCAAACACAAAAAGAATATTGATGACATGGGTGCTGCACACCATATCAAAGCCATACACCCGGTAAAAGATCTTGATCAACAGGAAGATATAACCTTTAGACACCAGCGAAGATAATATTGCCGCTGAGGAAAGGGTGGAATATCCGTAAGCGTCCGGCAGCCACGCGTGAAAGGGAAACAGCGCGCTCTTAATAGCCAATCCCACAGACATCAATCCCAGGCTGACGATCAGCGGCAGATGGTAGTTTCCACTCTCATTCAGCAGACGGACCTGTTCCTGGATATTGCTCATTAAAAGATG